>CADACS010000023.1 GCA_902786505.1 uncultured Planctomycetota bacterium
GACCAAGGTAAAACCCGCGCCTCGGCCCGCTCTCATTTGTCGATATGACGTCATTGCTCTATCACCTTACCCACGTGTGATTATCGATGTTGTCCTTGTAGAACGGCCCGTCGGGCGAACCGGCGGTAGCGTTCGGATTATTTCGCGAATAGGTGAACGGATCGTTCATAAATGAAGCGTCGCCAGCTTCAATATCTTCGGGCATAACGAACCCGGCTTCTCCGTCGGGTCCGACGGAATATACGTAAGGAACGAGGAACCAACCGGGCTGCTCGGGCGGGAGCGTGGCCTCGGTAACGTCCGTATCGTAAGCAAGCTGAATAATGCTCAGCGGATCGAACGGATCGGCGTCTTCCCTCGCGACTCTATTCGTGTTAGGATCGGAAATCGTAACGACGCCGGCATAGCAAGCGGGCTGTCGGTCGCTGTCGACAAGCCCCGGCGCCCAACGCATCCAGCGGATCGGCTTTCCCCAACCGTCGACGAATTCGAAAAGGCCGTTGTTGTCGGTATCGGCGATCTCGCGTTCGGTAAACGCGGCGCGGGCTTCCGGATCGGCGTTCATGACGACGAGATAGAGAAGCTCCGCGTTGATATTCGGCAAAGCAGGGTCGGCCCCGTTGTTGACGGCAAGCGTTACCTCGCGCCGATAAACGTTTTGGAGCGGAGTATAGTCGTTGTTGGAATCCTTGTTAAAATCGGACTCCGTGTCTAACTCCAGATACGTACAAGGCATATCGCAACGAAGGAGATCGCGGAGCGTCAGCGTGCGCAGGTAAGCGCGCTGCCGGGCGGACCTTTCCAAATTGTCGATCTCGACGCGGCGATACTGATATTTCTCGTAAATCCCGGTCAAAACGTTGTCGATCTTTGCGACGGTCGTTCTCGTTTGAGTTTCACGAGCGCTCTGAACGGCGCCGCGGACCGTCGTGATCGAAATAGCGCCCAACATGCCGATAATCGTGATTACCGTCAAAAGTTCGACCAACGTGAAGCCGTAACGCTTACGAAGACGCGCGACGTCGGCGCCGTATTCCGCGTTTCTGGTTAAAGTTTTCATTCGCATACCCGTCGGTTCTCGCTGTTCGGAACTATTTCAAATCCTGATTCAATCGCTCTCGCGCCGCTCAATCCTGTTCGGAGTCTAACGCGGATCCGTTAGTGAAGTTCGTAACGTTGTCCCAATCTTCCAAAGACAGCGTGTCTTTGACGGCGACGTCGCGCGCTACATAGTCGTGCTCAGTATGTCCCTCGTCGCCATGAGGATCGGAACCGTAAATACCGTCGGCGCCAGGAAGAATCAACTGGAACGAATCGGGTTTATACCACGCGCCGTTCTTCATGTAAGGAGCTACGACGCCCACGTTTCCCCAGTGGTATTCTTTCCCGGCATACGAGCCCTTAGTTCCTTCACCGCGGAAATACGCGAGAGTCTGGCCGGCAAAACAAAAGCCTTCGTCGTCGTAATTCCCTTCGCCCATCTCTTCCGAATGATACTTCAGTTCAATGAGCGGTTCTTCGCACGGCTCGTCTTTGATATCGACGTACGCCATTCGCGCGCCGCTCGGATCCAATCCGAACGGATTCATAACGTCGGAGAGGAAACCGTCGTAGACGGGCCCGTCGGGCGTGGCGTCCGGAGGTCCGGCAAGCCAAAAGAGCGCGGCGGAACCCGGCGTACGCTGCATCTCCGCAAGAGCGAAATCGACCATTTTGTCTACGCTGCCGGTCTTCAGGACTTTCGGCCAACGCTTCAAAATGTGCCGTCTGACTTCGGCGGGGGTCGCGCAGCAGTCGGGCGGATACTCGCCATGCTTCTGCTTATACAGTTCCAACGCCCGCGACACGTCGTCAAGCTGCATCTTCAGCGTCACGTTCGAAAAGAACCCGCGAGCGCCGCCAAGCGCGACCAAGGACGCGGCGGCTATGAGCGCGATAATCGCCACGACAATCAAAATCTCGATCAGTGTGAAACCGCCGCGGACGCTCTGCGAAGCGCGCGCGCCGTCTGTTACGTTCCAAGATCGCATCTTTATTCCGTTTCTAACCCTGACGGTTCCCGTCGACCGTTAGCGTCAGGAGTTAAATTCAAGTTCGCCTGTCGACGCTCTAAGCGCGTCCTCTAACAAGTTAGAGACGCCGAGTCCCAAAAAATTCCTGTATAATCGCTCCCATGCGCAAAAGACGCCGCAAACATATTCGCGGCGTCTTCCCTCGCGAATCAGTTCGACAAGCTTTCGATAAGCTTGATCATAGGGAGGAACAGCGCGATAACGATCGTACCGACGACCACGCCGAGGAACATAATCAGCAACGGCTCGATCATACTCATCAACGCTTCGGTGTAAACCTCGACTTCTTCGTCGAATACGTCCGCCACCTTGTAAAGCATCGCGTCCAATTCGCCCGTCTCTTCACCGACGTCGACCATGTTGACCACGATGTCGCTCAAAATCTTATTCTTAACCTTCATCATATAGATGAGGCAGCCGATAGGGCCTGCAAGGAAGCAGAAGAAATAAAACAGGCACGCGGGATGGAAGCCCGGACGCGAGTTCGCTTTCATAGGATTGGCGATCGTATCGCCGTCGCGAATCCCTTCGAGAATCTTCTGATACATCTTCTCGAAGACCGCGTTGTCCGCCGTTTCTTTCGTAATGTGAATCGCTTCCAAAATCGGAACGCCGGACTGAACCAGAGTTCCAAGGGTACGCGTCGTACGCGCAACGACCGTCTTTTCAAGCAGGATTCCAAAAATCGGAACTTTCAGGAGGAACAGGTGCCATCCGAAACGCATGTATGAAAAACTGGTCGTAATCTTAATGAACAGCCAAATGCTAAGCGGAATACCGGGGATCAGGTACCAGTACGTCATGACCATGTGGGACGCGTTAATCAGCCACTGAGTCAAACCCGGAAGCTCCGTGTCGAAGTCCTTAAAAATGTCTTCAAATTTCGGAACGATGTTCGTCATAATGAAGATCAAAATACCGATAGAAAACAAAAGAACCGCGACCGGGTAGGTCATCGCGGATTTAATCTTTGCTTTCAAGGACTCCGATCGTTCAAGGAACTCCGCCAAACGCTGTAAAATCGTTTCGAGCGCGCCGCCCGCTTCGCCCGCTTTGATCATGTTGACGTACAGTCGGTTGAACGCCTTAGGGCATTTCGCCATAGCCTCGGAAAGGCTCGAACCGCCTTCAATCTCGTTACATACGTCGATGAGGCAGTTTCTCAAAGCGCCAGGCTTCGATTGCTGTTGCAAAATGTTCAAACTTCGTAGAATCGGCAAGCCCGCGTCTTGAAGAATGGAAAGGTTACGCGTAAAGTCGCGGAGGATCTTCGGCTTGACTCTTCCGAATGAGAAGGTCTTGCCTCCGTTCGTCTTCCCCTTCTTAGCGACTTTTCTCTCTTTGTTGAGAGCGATCTTGGTAACAAGATAGCCGCTCTCCTTTAGAGTTGCGGTTACTTCCTCTTCTGTCGTCGCTTCAATGACGTCGGTCGTCGACTTACCGGCGGCGTCGACGAATTCTACTTTATACTTCGGCATGGGAATACCTTTTGAACGAAACTACAGCGGCAATTTACAGGTCGCCTTCAAACCGTCGATCGATCTTATGGGAAACGGTCGGAAAACGAGGAGTACGTTTAAGCCGGCGCGCGCCATGCGGCAAACCGACTCTGAGGGAAGCAAGCGCAAAGGACCTGCCGTCGTTAAAAACGCGCGCGCCTCTAAAAAAGTATAGCCAACGGCCCGCGGTTTATCAACGCCCCACATAAAAAACTTTACAAAAAACGCGCAAAGATTGCGAGTTATGTCGATTTTTAGTTTTGGGCGCCGCGAACCTTATTTAAAGCTCGCGGCGTATAAAAATCGCGCGCGTTAAGGTTACGCGTCGAGAACCGTCTCGCGAACGACTTCTTCGATGGTCGTCGTTCCTTCGAAAATCTTATCCAAACCGGCTTCGCGCAGGGTAATCATCCCGTTTCGCTGAGCGGCTTCGCGCATTTCCGCTACGGAACCGTTGCGCAGGACGATGTCGCGAATCTCCTCGTTAACGCGAAGGAATTCGTGAATAGCGGTTCGTCCCTTGTATCCGGTGTTGTTGCACGCGACGCATCCTGCGCCCTGATAGAAATGCTTGCCCACGCAATCTTCCGGTTTGAGGCCGAGCTCGGCGAGCTGCTCCTCGGTCGGCTTAATCTCGGTTCGGCATTCCTTGCAGATACGGCGCACAAGACGCTGAGCCAAAATCGCTTGAAGCGTCGCGGTGATAAGGAATTCGGGAATCCCCATATCCTTAAGACGCGTGATCGTGCTCGGCGCGTCGTTCGTGTGGAGCGTACTGAACACCAAGTGCCCGGTAAGGGACGCCTGAACGGCGATTTGCGCGGTTTCACGGTCGCGGATCTCGCCGACAAGGATTTTGTCTGGATCCTGACGCAAAATCGAACGCAAGCACTGCGCGAACGTATTGCCGATTTCCGCGTCGATCGGCATCTGAATAATGCCGTCGATGTCGTACTCGACGGGGTCTTCGGTCGTCATGAGCTTGTCGGTAATGACGTTCAGCTCAGAAAGCGCCGCGTAAAGGGTCGTCGTCTTGCCGGAACCGGTCGGGCCCGTAACGAGAATAATCCCGTTAGGAATCGAAATAGTCTCGCGGAACTGCTGAATGAGCTCCTGAGACATACCGACGTTGTTGAGGTCGAGCGAAATAACCGACTTATCCAAAATTCGGCATACGACGCTCTCGCCAAACATCGTAGGCAAGACGCTGACGCGGAAGTCGATCGGGTTGCCCGCGACCATGAGACGAATACGACCGTCCTGCGGGAGACGTTTTTCCGCGATATCGAGGTTCGCGAGAACCTTAATACGCGTCGTAATAGCGCTCGCGAGGTGACGGGGCGGAGGAACCATTTCATACAGAGTACCGTCCGCCTTGATACGGATCTTGAACTCGTCTTCAAACGGCTCAAAGTGCAAGTCGCTCGCGTGGTCTTTAATCCCCAACAGGAAGACCATGTTGAGCAGCTTGCGCACAGGCGCGCTCTCCGCCAAAGCTTCGGCGCTCGTCAAATCGTCGCCGTTCGCTGATTCCTCGAGCTCGTCCATGAAGGACTTGTCGTTCTTCATGTTCTCGATCAGGGACTCGACGCTGTCTCCCTCGTCGGTCGCATAGTAACGTTCGAGAGCGACGTCGATTTCCTTCGGAGTCGTCACGACGACGCGTATCTGATAACCGAGGAAGTTCCGCAGCTCGTCCATAACGGAAATGTTCTGCGGATCCGCGGTCGCGATAGTAAGGACGTCGTTGCGGAAACTCAGGGGAATCACGCGATACAGATTCGCCATCGGTTCCGTCAGATGGTTCAGCACTTCTTTCGGGATCGTGAGGTCGGAGACGGCGACAACCTGCAAGCCGTTCTGTTCGGCCAGAGCCTGCGCCACCTGCTCCTCGGTGATCATGTTCATGCTGATCGCGATCTGACCGAGCAATTCGCCTTGACGTTGTTCCTGCTCTTCTCTTAAAAGATCAAGTTGTTCTTCGTCAATGAACCCAAGGTCAATAAGAACCTGACCAAAGCTTCGCGCCATTCTTATGTTCTCCCGATTCCGAAAAATATTCTCTCGTCAAAAGGCCTGTTCGCCGTTTGCGCGCTTCGCTTCTTCCCTTTGCAAAGAATCCAGCGAACGCAGCAGGCGAAGGCGACGCGCCCTAAAAAAATTGCCGTAATTTTAGGAAAAACGTCTTCGACGTTCAAAACGTTCCCATGTATGCGGTCGTCGTAAAATGCTCGCGCTTTATATTACAACTAAAAACGCATCGTTTTGAAACAGTTCACCGCTTTCCGACCAAGAAAACGATTCGAAATCGGGACTATTTCTTTAACAAGCATTTTCGGCGCCAACTCCACTCTTTATCTTCACAATTTTGTCTATATTGACAAAATGTGAAATTCAAACGCGCGCTTGGCGCACGCGCAACAGTCTTGGCGTCCCCCTCTTACCGGCATTCTTTCTGCGCATTCACGACGCGGCGCGGAATAGGGCGGCGCACGGGACCGTTATTCCTCTTCCTCCTCGTCCGCGTCTTCCGTTCCCAAACCGCTTTCCCAGCGGCGCATCTTATCGGCGAGCTGGTCGGGCATATTTGCCTTAATGAGCGCGTCCTGCTTTGTAACGACCTGATCCTTCCAAAGGCGGAAGAGGTGGTCGTCAAGCAGCTGCATTCCGAGCTTGTGCCCGGTCTGGATCGAAGAGTTGATACGGAACGTTTTGTTCTCGCGAATGAGGTTCGCGATAGCGGGGGTTACCACGAGCATTTCATACGCGGCGATACGCCCGCCCTGAATACGCGGCAAAAGCTGCTGCGACAGAATCCCGATAATGGACGTCGACAGCTGCGTACGAATCTGTTCCTGCTGGTTCGTCGGGAATACGTCGATGATACGGTTGACCGTACCTTGCGCGCCCGTGGTGTGCAGCGTGCCAAAGACGACGTGCCCCGTTTCCGCCGCGGTAATAGCCGCTTCGATCGTTTCCAAGTCGCGCATTTCACCGACGAGGATTACGTCAGGGTCTTGACGCAACGCCGCGCGAATCGCGTCCGCGAAAGACATAACGTCGACGCCGACTTCACGCTGATTGACCGTCGACTTCTTGTGATGATGGTAGAATTCGATAGGGTCTTCGATCGTGATGATGTGATGGTCAATATTAGTATTGAGCCAGTCGATACACGCCGCAAGGGTCGTCGACTTTCCGGAACCGGTAGGCCCCGTAACCAGAATCATACCGCGCGGACGCTGAATGAGTTCCTTCATCACGGGAGGCGTTCCCAACTGCTCCATTGAGAGCAAGTCGTTAGGAATCTGACGAAGAACGAGCCCCGTGTTGCCCTTTTGCTTAAAGATAGACACACGGAAACGGGCTTTATCGCCAAACGCAAAACCGAAGTCGGAACCGCCGCGCTCCTGAAGTTCCTGCTGGCAGCGCCCGGGCGTAATACTCTTCATCAGCGCGACCGTGTCGGACGGTTCAAGCGACTTCGTTTCCAGACGTACCAAACGGCCGTGCAGACGAAGCACGGGGGGCTGCCCAACCGCCAAGTGCAAGTCGGACGCGCCGCGCACGACGACCGTCTCAAGAAGCTTATCAATTAAAATCGTTCCCATATGCTTAACCTCTGTTTCAGGCTGTCTGCAAATCTATTTTCTACTCGCCGCGAACTGTTCAACGAAGAGAAAAGCCCTATCAGACGTCGTCGTCTTCAAGGCGCGCGACGCGCATGACTTCTTCGATCGTTGTAATTCCCTTCATCGCCTTGACGATACCGTCTTCAAACAGGACGTGCATTCCTTCGCTCCTGGCGACGCGGCGGATTACGGTGGTCGTCTCGCCTTTAAACGTCAGTTCGCGCACTTTCGGAGACATATACATCAGTTCAAAAATAGCGCGCCGACCGCGATAGCCCGTCTTATTGCAGTTTACGCAGCCCTTCCCTTTAAAGAACGTCGCCTTGGCCGCCATTTCAGGCGTGATGTGGGCCGCGCGCAATTCCGCCTCGCTCGGCGTGTACGGACGGCGGCATTTCGGGCAAACGACGCGGACAAGACGCTGAGCCATGATACCGATTACGGAGCTCGCGACGAGGTATCCGGGAACGCCCATGTCGACCAGACGCGTAATTGCGGAAGGCGCGTCGTTCGTGTGAAGCGTGCTGAATACAAGGTGGCCCGTAAGAGACGCCTGAATACCCATGGACGCCGTTTCAAGGTCGCGCATTTCGCCGACAAGAATGACGTTAGGCGCCTGACGCAGCATGGAACGAATAACCGCGGCGAAGTCTAAGCCGATCTGGTGCTTAATTTCCACCTGGTTAATACCGGGCAGATAGTATTCAACAGGGTCTTCCGCCGTGATGATCTTACGCGTCGGCGTATTGAGTTCGTTAAGAGCAGCGTAAAGAGAGGTCGTTTTACCGGAACCGGTCGGGCCCGTAACCAGAATAATGCCGTTAGGACGAGCGATAAGGTGTGTGAAACGCTTGTAGTCGCGTTCGGAAAAGCCCAACTGAACAAGACTGACGCGAATGTTGTCCTTGTCCAAAATACGCATAACGATCGACTGACCGTGGTTGGTCGGAATAACGGACACGCGCAAGTCGAGTTCTTTTTCGCCCAAGGTCAGCTTGATACGGCCGTCCTGCGTACGGCGGCGTTCCGCGATGTCTAGCTTGGCGAGAATCTTGAAACGGGACATGAGCGCGCCTTGAAAACGCTTCGGCAACGCTTCGCGTTCTACCAGAGCGCCGTCGATTCGGTACCGGATGCGAACGCGGTCTTCGAACGGCTCAATGTGAATATCAGAGGCGCGAAGCTGAACGGCTTCGGCGATGCTCTGGTCGCACAAGCGGACAATAGGCGCGTCGCTCTCGCTCCCCGAGCCTGCCTGCGCTTCGTCGCCGCCGGCGCCCTCGACGACGGTAAAGTTAATCGCCGTGTCGGTCATTTCGTGAATCATGGAGTCGGCGGACTCGCCGACGTTCTGACCGTAATGCTGGTTAACCGCTTCCTGAATCGCTTCTCTCGACGAAACGACCGATTCGATCGGGCGCTGAAGGATGAACCGCAGCTTTTCGAAGACCTCGACGTCGTCCGGATCGCTTACGACGACTATAAGGGCGTCGCCGTCTTCTTCGTACGGAAGGACGCAGTTTTCACGGGCAATCGACTCGGAAATCAACTCGATAACCGCAGGGCGAATCGCCACGTCTTTCAGGTCGACGTACCGCTTTCCGTGTTCTTCGGCAATCGCCTTCGCAATCTGCTCGCCGTTCACGTACCCGAGCTGTTTCAACGCCTCGGGCATCTTGACGCCTGTCTTCTTCATGAGCTCTTGCGCTTCCTGAACTTGCGTACGGCTCAGCAAGCCATCTCTATTCAAGATCCCAAGGTAGTTCAGTCGTTTTGCCATAAAAGCACCCTAAGTTTTCCACAGCTTAAAAACTCACTAAACGAGCGCGCGCCGGTTCGACGTCTCGAACAATCGAACAAGAAACAGCAAACGCGTCGGCTGTCGCCGAAACGGCGTTTCGACTCCTTCCGACTTTCCCGATAAAACAGAAAAAGCCTTTCCTAGTTTAATTGTTCTATAGCTAAAAATCAAGGGTTTTTTAATTATTAGGCTTTTCTTTGCCCGTTTTTGACGCATACTTTTTAACACAATTGTTAAAATCAGTACAATCGTTCTACCAAATACAATCAGATTATTCTTATTAAACATTAAATTTTCACATCAAGAAAAAGTTGCTCAGAATGGATAAGATAAGGAAACAATTACAAAAAGAACGGCTGCGACGAAGCCTGTAAAACTTCCGCAGCCGCTCTCTAAAACGCTCTCGCCCAACCTTCTGTTTCGATCGGTCGCGATTATTTCTTCACGGTCGCTTCCAATCGCAGATTTTTAATCGCCAGCGACGCGCTGTAAGTTCCGGGAGTCTCCCACCCGTAGTTGAAATGAGCTAATTTTAAGTCGCCGACGTCCGTATGAGTCATAAAACCGCGTTCTTTCGCGGTTTTTAGAGCTTCGGTTATATACTGAACAAGATCTATCTCAATGTGCGTCCACTGCTTGGAATAGGGATTAACGCCCGACATAACGTCGTCGATCGTTTTTTGATCTCCAAGCCGATAGATCAGTTTGCCGGTGCCGATCGTTCGCGGATCTCCGTCTACCTCGACGTACTGCTCCTGAACTTCCGAACGGTCGTCAAAGAACGAAATGCCAAACCAGATATAGTCGCGGTAGTCGGGCGAATCAGGCGAATCGTTCGAAATGGCAAAGTAGACGGACGCTTGGGTCGCGTGGACGGACGAATTGAACTCGCCGTCCGTCATGAGGCGTTTCCAATCGCACACACGCGCGTCGCACGAAAAGACAATCGATTCCGCGTCGCTGAAAGACACGCGCTCTTCGGGCGGAAAATCGCGGACAAGAAGCAAGTGAATCCACGGTTCGCCGTTCATACGGGGCGCGGCGTATTCCTTGTCGGTCGAGACGTCCAGATAAAGAACAAGCTCGCCGTCGGCGTTTCTCTCAAGCGCTAAGCGCTGACCGGGGGTTACGGATTCCGAAAGATTCGCGCCGACGTTTATCTTTCCCTTTGTCAGATCGTATTTTGAATTGTGCTGCGCGATCTTCCAAGTAGGGGCGGCGTTCTGTCCGGGCGCCGCGTCAAGGCCGGGAACCGGAAGACGCAGAATTCCAAGCGTTCTAGCGGCGTCCAAAACGGTAAATCCATTACTGAAATTCAAGTCGCCAAACAACTCTGAGGTCTCGGAACCGTTGGGTTCGTCGGCCGACAGAATTCGGCATTCCCAGAAGGCCAGAACCGTAACGGCGAGCGCGATTCCAACAAACGCCCAGGATCTTCGACTACCAGCGCACATCGGGTCTACTTCCTTTCAGTCAATTACGCCGCAAGACGCAGCGTTTCTAGGTGTTAAAGCAGCGTTTCTAGGTGTTAAATCAATTCTCATTTTTTAAGATCGGGATACTGACCCAAAATTTCGTCGTAGACCGCGCGAACGCGCTTCACTGGCAAGGCAAAGCTAATTCCCTGATACTGCTGACCAAAGATCGCGGTGTTGATTCCAACCAGCCTTCCCCGGTCGTCGACGAGGGCGCCGCCGCTGTTGCCGGGATTGACGGCCGCGTCCGTTTGCAGAAACTCCTGCGCCACAACGCCCTTATCGTCGAAGACAAACCGCTCTTTTGCGCTAACGATTCCCTCCGTAACGGTATGCGCCAATCCGTAAGGATTGCCGATCGTTCAAACGGCGTCGCCAACTTCAAGCGCGTCGCTGTCGCCCCACTCGATCGCGGACATTTCTCCCGCTTCAACTTTCAGAACGGCGACGTCTAATTTTTCGTCAAATCCAATAAGGCGAATACCTTCAGAAATACTGCGTCCGTCGCTCAAACAGATTTCCACGCCGTCTACGAGACGCCCGTTTTCGCAAATGACGTGGAAGTTTGTAACGATAAGTCCGCGAGGATCAACGACGACGCCCGACCCTTGGCCTTGCGCTACGGCGCTTCCGAAATAATCCGACGTTATCATGTTTGTCTTGATACCGACGACGCTCGGCGCGACAAGTTTCGCGACATACGCAATTTTCATATTGCCAATCGCGTCGGGATGGTCGGCGAGGAACTTCTCAGCCTCCACCCGTTTCGCGCGTTCGGCTCCCCGTGTCGTGGAATAAGCCCAACGCTCGGCTATAGACGGGGTTAACACTATCGCCAATAGGACAACAAGCGTCAGAACTAAATAGGACATTCGCGCCGAAGCGGCGGCGCGTTGAGCCTCCTTTAAATTTTCGGCGTCGCCGCGCGGCGCTGGAGTTGAAATGTAACCGGAATCATTAGAAACGCTTTCCGCATTTTCGTAGGGGTCCATATAAAATCCTTTCAATACGGTCGATCGAATAAAAGGAGGCCGCAAGTTATAAAAGTTTATTTCTCGCCTTTCCGCGTAAGAATCAAAAGACATTTCGTTCCTACGTCGGGGATTCTCTTTGTATTTGGCGCGTAACAGAGCTGTGAATTATCGCTGGAACTCTCAAAAGGAACGTCTAAAACGGACCCCGGAAAATTCGACACGCCAAAGACTTCGCCCGTTACGTTGGCCAAGTAGTATTTCTTTCCGTCAGGGTCGACTCCAAAGAGACCTCCGGTAAAGACCCAAGAAGCCTGCATCGTTTTGCCGGATTCGTTCTCCAAAATAAAATCCTGCGCTCTGGCATTTTGAATCTCTTTACTCTTGGGTTCAAACCAGCGTATTTCAATTTCAATAACGTCTCCGGTCGGCGGTACGAAGACAGGATCAAATTTAGCGGGCGCGCCCTGCTTCGCTCCCACCGCCAAAAGCGCGGCGTGAATCAAATGCGGAGGAACATCCAGAGAAACAATCGACTCGTGCTCTTTACTGTTGCGGCGGCACGCAAAGAACTCGAGCAGCCCTTCCCGGAGACAAATTTCGCCGCCCAGAGCCACGTGTTTTCTATCCTTGGAAACCCAAATTGGCGAAACTTTATCCAGTTTTCGCAAATCCTCAGGAACGTCGTACAGGGCGGTATAATCGAACGCGTCTTGATTTCCTTCTTCCGTCTTTTCATCTTTGTTCAAAACGCCGCCGCTCTTTTCAGAATCGGACTCGAAAGAAACCGGCTCCGGCGCGCCTCCCGAATCTTGAAGCGAAGCGCCCGACGCGGCTCCTTGCCCAAAAGCGTCCAGCGGCATACAAAGAGCAAGCGCCACGACTAAGAAAAAAAACAAGCGCGCCATAATGTTCACCGTTCGTTCTCGCGTTCTGCTAATAGGCGTCTGCGCGTCTAAACCGACCGACAGTCGCGTCCAGCCGCGCAATTTCAAAGACGTCATTCGTCGGATTCCTTGCCCGACCCCTTAGAAATGACGTTAAAAACATGGAATAAGCCGTTGTTCCTTTTAACCGTATCGACGCTTTTATCGGAGGAGCGCGAATTGACGAGGCACGTCATCCATTTGATATAAACGTTTCGAATTAAAAGAATCTCCCGATTATAACATACCTCGCACAGTTCAGTCCAAAAAGCCCCCAACTCTTCGCGCGATTCGACAGAGCCCGCGCTTTTAACGACGCCGTTAACAAGCGCGTCGAGCCTTCTAAGGGACACGTCTCTATTTGGCAATTTACAGCTTAAAAGAGCAAACGGAGACAGCGTAAAGCCTCCGGAATCGTCGGAACGCCGATCAGCCTTATCAGGATCGGCGGAGCGAAGATTACCCTTCTCTCGCGCTTCTTGAATTCCCCGTTGGACGTCGTCTAAAACGCCGCGGTTTTTGTCGTCCTCCGGCGGCGCGTCCTGAGAGGAAGCGCCGTTTTTGTTCTTATAGTCTTCATACTGCTTTGCGCCGACGTCCTTCGTATAGGATATCAATTCGTCATAGAAATGCCTGTCCGGTTTTGGCTTTCTCTCGCCGTCCGGATTCGACTGAACAGATTGGTCAAAAGAGATAATTTCCGAATCCGGATCCGCGGCTCCGTTTTTCCAACTCTCGCCGGAATCGTCGTCCCAATGGAAGCTCACCCCTTCGTCTGACGACTCGCCGAAAGCGTCTCCGCCGTCTTCCAGCGCGAATTCCTCAAGCAATAGATTGCCCAGACTCGCTAAATCGCTGAATTGAATACTCCCGTTAAATACGCTGGCTCTAAATTCATCAACGACTCTCTCCATAGCGTAAGAGAAAAGGCAAAGAGAAATGGAATCCCCTCCGGCTTCCAGAACTCTTTCTAAACATTGGCACCAAGGATTATGAACGAAATACCCGCCCCCGTCGCTGTTGCAATAATCCAAATTGAAGAAAGATTTGGCGTTCGTCGAGTACGGCAAATCCAAACTTCTCTTTCTTTGATGAAAAACGCCAGTCACACGGACGTCTCTATTTCGAAAGATAATCCCAACGGCCACGGAAAGGAGCGGGCGCAACGCAAGTGGAGTCAGACCGTACAAGGCTGAAACGACTCCCATCGGCGAACGGCTAGCCACAAAGAACGTCTGCGAATTCTCGATTACCGACTGCGCCAGAACGGCCAGCGTATGAGGAGAATTCTTAGCGATCTCCGCTTTAAGTTCTCCAAGTTTTATTATTTCCCTCTGCTTATCCACACGGAAGGCCTGAAGTTTCTTTCCTTCCGCGTAACGGGCGTAGCTCATAAAATACAAATCGGAAATCGCCTGAGACTGCAGACTCCACGGGTTTGAGCCGCTGAGTGCGAACGCTTGCCAATCGGCGATAAGACACTCAAAAAAGAACTTTCTCTGGGAGTCGGGCTTCGTTTCCGGGTCTTTCGGGCCGGGCGCCAACCTTCCCACCAGCATACGTCCGCTCGGAAGTCCAAAGCAAAAAAGATTGTACCCGTCGAAACGTTCTTCAAAAAGAGCTACGTCGGCGGCGCTATCAAGAACGACTTCAAGGTCTTCGTCGCCGACCCCGTCGGTAGCCTGTTCCAGGGAAACAACGTTGCGAGGTTCGCCAAGCGTTACGGCAACAACTACCTGATCTACCATGCCAGCGTTATCCATGAAATTCCTTTCTCGACATGTTCCTCATTAACGCCATTCAACGTTCGAAAATCTTAACAGCGAGCGTCTGTCCAAAATGTCAAAGCTCCGTCGGCGGCGGCTTCGCGCTCGTCATGCACGCCTTAAAAAATAAGGCGGTTCGTCTCAATTACCGGCAAAGACGTTCTTCTTTCGTACGTCAAAACGTTCGAATGCATGCGCCTGAAAGGGTATTTTAGCGAAAAAGAGTATCCTTGGTAATTCGTTAAATTTAATTTAGCCGGTAATATTTCCCATTTCCTCAGAATTGTGCCGGCATATTCTGCATAATTCTCATAAAAATCAATTATAATCCTTATTTCCCTGCGAAGCGTGCAATTCTCTATAAAAGTCCTCTCAAGTTATACGACTGGCGTTGTCGATAAACGTGCTACAATGACGCTAAAAAGTCGGTTTCGTGGAACGCGCACAGTCGTGAATCCACCCAAAATCGACATATTTGGTTCATTGACGATCGGTCTCCGGTCGTTGCCCGAAGACGGAGTTTCAATTCGCAGTCCGCCGCTGAGACGCTTATGGCATACGCGTTCATGGCGCAGACTCCATTGTTTTCCCAGAATCAATTTTTCCTTTTATTCCAAAGGAAGTTTCGATTCTGTTTGTGGCGTGTTTTGCATTTCTTTCAATTTTGATTTTAGAAAGGGGTGCGAGATATCCGAAAAAAGGAAAAGTCATGGGGACGGACTTCGATTTGAAGGACGCAATCAGTACGGTTTTGTCTTGGAGGCGCTGTTTCAGCGCAGCGAGGCAGAATCAGAGGGTTCGGGAACGTCGACACGGCCTGTTTTGATCCGTCTTTGGCGGTTCGAATGGACGTTGGCGAGCGCACAGTCCGTCTGAGCTATTTTTCGTTAGCCTTTTAACAACGCGTCGGAAGTTTTTGCGTCGTTACGGAGAACGGCGTTTGACCGAGACGAAGGCTTAAGTCTGCCCGCGATTTAGCGAGCAGCTTCGTTGGACACAAATGCGTATAATTTTATCGGAGAGCCTGCAATGAAGGTTTTTACAACTGGTCAGGTCGCTAAGATCTGTAAAGTCGCCCCTCGTACTGTTAGCAAATGGTTCGATTCCGGTCGGCTCAAGGGGTACCGTATCCCCGGTTCGCAAGATCGACGCATCCCTCGCGATTGTCTCATCAAGTTCCTCAAGGAACACGGCATGCCCCTTGGCGATCTTGAAGACGAAACGCTGGCCAAAGTCCTAATCGTCGCGCAAGATCAGGTCTTGATCGAAAACGTGCGACGCGAACTGCCCGTCGAACGCCAGTTCAAGGTCGCCGTAGCGGCCAGCGGCTTCGACGCCGGTATTCAGGCGGAGAGCTTCCATCCCGACTGCATCATCGTCGACTTCTCGATCGGTCGCGCCGAAGCGCTGCAAATCTGCCAGAATCTTCGCCGCAATCCTGAATTCGGCGAGATTATCCTTATTGCCCTTCTGCCTGACGACGGAAGCAGCACGAGTTTTGATCGTTCCAGCATCAACGAAACGTTCCGCAAGCCGTTTGATTCGGCGCTTCTTGCCGAGCGTCTCCGTTCGCTGGTTGGTTCCAAAAAGGAACTCGGAGTCGTTTGAAGTCTGCTCGTCAGACGGAACAAAAAGGATTGACGTTCCAAGCAACTTTTCCGCATGACGGCGAAAGTTGTGTGTTTCCGACGAAGACGAAAAATAACGAACTGGAGTTGACCGTCAGGCTATCCACGGCGCCGCGATCTTGTAGGAGTCTCGGCTGGCGTCAAATGGTATCATGATTATTCATGCCTCGACGGTTAACTCCTTCCGTTTTTTCAAGGCTTGTCTAAAAAAGCGCAATCGCGTCGGCTTTCCAGTTTGGAGCCGCATTTTTCTCTGTCGGGCGCGTAATTCTTTTGTCCGTACGCGCAGACTTTCTCTCAGCGTTTCCCGATTCGTTTCTCCAAAGCCATTATGTTATTTTCAAGGCGCCGTTCGGAAAGATCACATGAGAGCATGCATTCAACGCGTTTCGATGGCAAAAGTCGAACTTCCCGACCAGAACAATCGCGTTTCGGGTCAAATTGAGAAAGGATTCCTTGTACTTCTAGGCGTCGGCCAGGAAGACGAGGTCGAAGACGCTCAGTATTTGGCAAGAAAGATCTCCGGTCTCCGCGTTTTTGAAGACGAGGCTGGCAAGATGAATCTCAACCTCGAACAAGTCGGCGGACGCGCGCTCGTCGTCAGCCAATTCACGCTCTACGCGGACTGCGTCAAGGGCAACCGCCCCAGTTTTACGGACGCGGCGGAGCCGGAAAAAGCAAATCGGCTCTATCGAACGTTTGTTCAAGAACTCAATTCGTACGGAACGCCAACCGAGGAGGGCGTGTTTCAAGCGAACATGGCCGTTTCCCTGATAAACGACGGTCCGGTAACTATCTGGCTCGACTCCGTCAACCGCCCGAAAAGCAAGAAAATGCGATCCTAACGCAACTTTCAAGCGCGTACAGCGTCAAACATGAGGGCGCCTGTTTATCCAAAAAGGGATTTGTCAGAAGGACAAATTTTCACTATAATAGGCGGGGAGGATCGCGTCGTTTTACCGAAAAGTCCGGGCGGCTGCATGCAAACGCGTTAGTCCGCCGTCTGCGATTTGCCGCGTTCGCTTGAATTCCAAGCTTTTTCCGTTATTCTTATTTGTGAACGACGTTCAACGTTATCAATACAGTCGCGAAACAGGAGTATAGAATGCGTCTTTCCGATCTTATCAGTCCCAAGAATAACCCGCGACAATCCAAAGATACTTCCCGCAGCTCGAACGCCACGCGCCGCGCTCAACTCGAACCGTTGGAAAGACGGGAACTCCTTGCGCTCGCGGTAACGACTGCCGATTATCGCGCGCTGGTTAACGCGGATTCTCTTGGAAGCGACGAATCTTCCGCAGTCTGGGTGACGTCGCTGAAAGACGTTACTAACGTTAACGACGGCGAGATTACCTTTAGAGAAGCGCTTGACTACGCGTGCCAGAAACTCACTTCGGGCGAGACGGTCGCTTCGAGGATACGCTTTTCCGTCGGCGGTTCTATCACCCTGTCTACGTCCAGCCAATCCCTGAAAATACTGTCGAAGAGTGTCTCTGTAGACGCTTCCAACGTAGGCGGGATTACCGTTCAGGGCAATACGTCGCTCCTTCTGTACGTCTTTGGCGGAACAGACGTCAATCCCGTCTCTGCCGAGCTAAAAGGACTGACGTTTCAGGGGAATTCCTCGACTTCAACCAGCTCCAAAGGCGCGGCGATTCAAGTTAGCTCCGGATGCTCGTTGACGCTCGTCAACTGTAACGTCATGGGCAATACCTCCACTACCGGTCTGGGAGGGGGAATCTATGTCAGCTCCGGCGCGCTTACTCTGATCGACTCAAACGTTTCCGGCAATACGTCGGGCGGGACAGCGAGCAAAGGCGGCGCTATTTACGTCGACTCCGGTTCTCTCGACGCGACGCGCGCTGTTTTTTCCGGCAATAGCGCAAACGACGGAGGCGGAATATACGTTAAGAACGGATCCGCGTCCTTTAACGGTTGCTATTTTAGAGAGAACAGCGCGACTTCGGGAGACGGCGGCGCGCTCTATATGACGGGCGCGACGCTTCACGCTTCTAACGTGAGTTTTCTCAGCAACACGAGTTCTCGGGACGGGGGCGCGTTCTACGTCGACGGCGAAGGCGACTCCATTTTGGACAGAATAAGTTTTACGGGCAACCAAGCCGAAAACGGAGGCGCCGTCTATCAAGACTCCCTGTCGCTGACGATAACAGACGCAAGGTTTGATTACAACGTCGCAACACAAAACGGCGCTGGGTTCTATGTCTGTCAAAACGCGCTGACTCTAATCAACAAAGGCAGTTTCCTCCAGAATACGTCTACGGTAAGCGGAGGCGCGATTTACAACGCCGGCTGGCTGGAGTTAAACGACTCGGAACTCAATATGAATTCCGCTCAAAAATCGGGCGGCGGGCTTCATTCTTCCAATTATTTTGAGATCTCCCACACGTCCTTTTCCGATAACTCGGCGGGGATAAACGGCGGCGCTGTTTATTCCAAAAGCGACTTGCTCTCTTGGCTGTTTAACTCGAAGATCGAGAATTCATCCGCCTATGAGGGCGCCGGCGTGTATAACGAAAGTCGGCTCTCCGTCGCAGACTCCTACTTCTGCAACAATGTCGCGTCTGCAAACGGGGGCGGTTTTGTCAACGTCGGCGATATGACCGTTTCAGGATCAGAGTTTTCTGGAAACGTAGCGCAGGGGCTCAATGGCGCGGGCGGCGCAGGGCTTAATTATCCGCAGGGCAAACTTACTGTAGCCAATTCTACTCTCTCAGGCAACTCTGCGCCCAACGGCTCCGGCGGCGCATTGGCGAACAGCGGAACCCTCTCTGTTAGCGCAGTCAATATCGACGCCAACACGGCGGGCGAACTCGGCGGCGCTATCCTGAACGGCGGGGGCCTGAGCGTGTTTTATTCGACGTTTAGCTCCAACAAGGCAAACAACGGCGGCGCAATCGCGGCAACTTACGGCAGTTCTACCATGGCGACTGGCGCAACGTTATGGGGGAACGATGCAAGCAAAAACGGAGGCGCGATCTACTCGTACGGGACGATGTCCTTTGAAGGCGCGAACGTCTCCTACAATACGGCGTCGACGTCGGCGGTCGCCGCGTACTACTACGACAGAGAAGCCGTAAGCGCGCCCGAATTTGACTCGACGTCTGTTCTCTCCAACAACGTCGCTTCTTCCGAAGTAGAAACGCCGGACGTCAACAGCGACGTCGCCGTCATTAATGCACAGTCGTACGACGTCCTCAACAAAGGCGTTTACTTCGGCGCGCACTCCGTTTTAGACGGGACCGGTTCCGAATCGTATATTATCAAGAACATCGGGCAAAACTATATTAAATTCTCCGGATTTACCGCGCTTACCAATGCGGAAACGTCAACTTTCACCTACAAGTTGACGTCAGAATCAGGGCAAACGATTAATACAAGTAAGACGTTTACCCTTGCGCCCGACCAATCGGTCTTACTGACGGTTTCTGTTTCGCCCAAAAAAGTCGGCTCTAAGTATTTCAAAATTACCTGGAATACCAAGCAGACCTTAGAAAACGGAACGGCTATCGCGAACACAGACGCCATTGTGCCGATTTACGGTTCTGCGGAAATTGCGAAAGCGGCTTCCGTTTCTACGAGCGTTTCCAACTTAACCGCGTCCGCCAAGAACGTCATAACGGGCTCCGTTTCCGTCTCTTTGCCCAAAGCGCCGACAGGAAACGTCGTCGTATACTTGGCGGCTTCCGACAATGCAATTCTGTCTGCGAAGGAATTGCTCTTTACGCCGTCAAACTATAACGAAACTCAAACGATAACCGTTACGCTTGACAACGATTACTTACGCGAAAACGGCGCTTTCGGCGATTATGTTCTCATTAAGTCGCAGATTTTTTCGTCCGATTCAATTGAGATCGGCGCCGCGCTTACTGAAATTACGATGGATATTCCGAAGAACATCCCGTTTATCGGCGACAACGCCGTCGACCTTAACGCGTACGGCGGCTCCAATACGGTTAGGTGGGATCTCAACGGAGACGGTTCCGCCGACGTCACAACCAGCGGCCAACCGGTTTTGATAGACTCTTCGGCAATCGAGGGTAACGAAACAAATAAGATTTCAGCGTCTCAGAAATCGGGAAGCACGACTAAAGTTACAACGTACGACGCGGTAACGTTAACCGATCTCCCGAGCGCGTACGGCGAATTGGAGACCTTTACCGCTGTTCCCGGAATGGCGCGACTCTCTGTTACCGCGACTAATGGCGCCGTTAAAACGTGGCGCGTCGATTGGGGCGACGGTTCTCCGCTGTCGGAAATTACCGACGAATTGAGTTTGGCGCAAGTGTTTTCTCACTGCTATTTGACCAACGGCGTTTACGCGGTCTCTATACAGCTTATCGATTCAAACGACGTTACGTCCGGTTGGCTGAATATCGGAACGGTTAATATCAAAGGACTTAGCGAGTCATCCAGCGCTATTGTCGAGCTTGTCGACGAATTTGAATTTGAATCTGATCTTTCAGACGTTGCGGAAAACGTCGCGTGTCTTGACGCACAAATTCCGTCTACGGCCGTTGCGGTATCGATTGCAGACCTCTCTGTAAACCGAGGTTTTTCTGACAGCTTAGACAGTCAGAATTCCCTTTGGAATAACGAAATGCACAAAAAGAGAATCAGACCTATCGACCTCTTCTGAGATATAGCTGTTTCACAGTAAAAAAATCTGGCGGCGTCTCCTTGCGGGGCGCCGCCAGAACTATTTTTATTGAAGTCTTTCCTGAATTATTCTATGCTTGGAAGCGCTCGCGCCGGACGCCGATTAACGCTTATTCCATTTTTGCGCGTACTTCATAGTAACGCGGTATTTAGGAGAATCGTCTTCAGTTTCGTCGGCATATTCGATCAGTCCCCACGATCCCCATTTCGACCACTCTCCAACAGAAGAAAAATGACAAAGCGCGCCGCCGCCGATTTCTTCCCAAGCTTGAAAATATTTCTCGTATATTTTTCCCATACGCTCGGAACGGTTTGCGGCAATCAACTGTGAATTCAAACGCTCGTCGTCATTTGCAACCCACAGTCCGACGAGATGCTGCCCAGCCTCATAAGATATCAAAGCAAGACCGTATCTGTCTGCAACTTCCTTTTGTTTCTTGATTGTGTCGATCGTTTCTGGAAGGATTTTGTTCTCAAGACGGTCAAGGATTCCTTCGGTCCCAAGCGCAATCGCCTCGTCCTTTTCCTCCGAGGAAATACTCCAACCGACGTAAGGCGCAATTGCCAACGCGTCGGCATGTTTCCATGCTTCTTCAAATGTGAGAATCTGTTCGCTAACGTAGGGATTGGCAGATTGCGAGGGCAGAATGCGAATTAAACGTTCGGAACCGCCAAAGACGTCTTCAAAAATTGCAAAAATTTCTACCGAACGTTTGGCGGTATAGCGCCAAGCGGCTTCCCAGTCGGTTTCAGCCATCTTCATCGCGCGTCCTTTTTCAGCCGCGCGGTGATTTTGAACAAAAGAACCGTTCCAAACTTCATTGGAGTACTCGAGATATATTTTCTTTTCGAGGGGTAAACGGTCCCTAAGCAAAACGGCCAAATTCCGTACGAATTCGTCGTCCGCCTGGTCTGGAACGCAAAGCCAAAGATCCGCTTCGGTACGCCCAATAAAATCGCAAATGACCTCGTAAGGAACTCCAGCTCGCGTGTAAACTGCCTCTTCTGGACGAGGCCGCTCCGACCAAGTCTTCAGCGTGGAACCGTTCGTCGCCTGCCAATCCATCGTACGGAAGATCTTCATCGACTTCCAACGACTCAAGAAAACGGGATTCCAAATTCCACACTTTTCTCGCGATTCCTTTGTTCCAAAACCGGGCATATAAACGTGAATATTACGAACATAGTCTTCTGGATCAGTCTTCGTAATACGAAGCCAAAAAGCTCCGTTTTTAGAATCGACCTCAATCTCTAACGTTTTCTCTTTCTTAGAGACCACCTTAGCGTTTCCAAATTCCAGTTCTCCTTCCCCTTCGTACGTTACCGTATAAATTCCGGAAGGAAAGTGTCCCCCGTTAATTGTACAAAGGGGAACTTCAGCCCAACAGTCATTTTTCAGGCTTTTAACCCATCCGTCAGAATCAAGATCAAGCGCAGGTCCCTTTCCCCAACTTTCGCCTTTACGTTGACTTATCCATTGTCTCGTTTCCAGAAAGACGTCGACAAAGGGCAGTTCCGTATTCCAGTCGCAGACGCCGGCAAGATTTATGCCCATAATTGGGCTCTTCGCCAATTTCACCGACCCTCGAACTCCGCTCTGGACGTCCTCAGCAGAAGTCAATGAACAGAAAACAAAAGAAAGGGAGAAAAGAGCTGCAAAAAACAGTTTTACCAATCTCATATCTACCGGAGTCTCCATGGGAAAAAATACTCAACGCAATATGCTGCGATTACAGGAACGAATAGCAAACGCTATTTTTTCTTTGTAAGAATCATGAGCGTGTGAGACTGAACGTCGTAAACATAGGAATCGCCTTCCGGGAGTTTGGGAAGAATAATCTGATTGGCCTGAACGATTTTTTGCATGAACTCTTCCTCAGAATTGGGAAATCGCCCTTCGCTCGCCTGAAAAAGGCTTAACGCTTGCGGAATCTGGATATCGAAAACAGCTTTTTCCTGAGCGTGGAAGTAGGTTGAAATCGGAACGGTAATGATCGAGGCGGCCTCTTCTGAAGTAACGCCGTAATTTCCCTTACCCGTCGCGCCGACTCCGGCCTCTTTCAGTTCATACTCCTCCTCCGGAGCCTGATTCGCCGCTTCTTCCGCCGCCTTTTCTTCTTTTTGAATTTCAGCGGCGACCTCTTCTGAAACGGTCGGCGGAGCGACAGGTTCTCCACATCCTAAGCATATTAGCGCAACAGTTCCTAACGCCAAACCTAAACTATCAAATCGAATTGTCATTTTACGTTTTTCTCCTTATTGCGTTGCCTAAATAAACCAACTCAACTCTTCCGTTCTTAAACGGCGAACAGCCGTTTAAGAACGGAAAAACTTCAATCGGCGCAACGGTTGAACTCATACAAAAAAATACCGACGGAAACGCCTAAATTCAGGGAATCTACGTCTGGACGCATCGGTATGATTAATTTACGGTCGCAAACCCGAACTTGCTCCGGCGTCAATCCTGTATATTCGTTGCCAAACACAAACGCGGCGAGAGAACGCCGGCCATTTATGTGTGGAAAATCATACAGTGAACGTGCTTCCGGATCTAAAACGGTAGCGTAAAAAGGAAGGTTCCAGCGTTCGCGAACACTCTTGATTTCCTCAATTAAATTGACCGTCCGATAGATCGGGACCTGTAAAACCCCGCCCATTGAAACGCGAAGGGCGCGTCTGGAAAAAGGATCGCAACAGCGCTCTCCCAAAACTACCGCTTCCGCGCCAAGCGCAGCGGCGCAGCGGAACGCAAGTCCCAGATTATCGGGTTTTGTCGCGTCGGGCAAAACGACCCAAGAATGATTGCCGGAACGGCTGGATTCCTTTTCAAAAAAACTCTCTAGCCCCTGTGTAAGCGTTGGAAGAGCAACACGCCGTCCCAAAGCCAATATCCCCTGATGAAATTCAAAACCGAGGAGTTTGTTCGCAGCGGCCCGCTCGTCGATGTAGTAAATTGGCACGCCTTCGGGGACAAGTTCGAGGCTCCGCTCAACCCCAGTTTCCTTTCGCGTCGTTAATATTGAATCGACGCCGTACGGAGAGCGCAAAAGACGTTCAACGACTAGCGCCCCTTCCGCCATAAAAATTGACTCGCCGCGAAGGGTACGCTCTCTCAAATTCCAAAAGGGCGCAAGCCTTGAATCGTCAATACTCTCTATTATCGTAATACGTTTATCTAAAATCACAATATCGACCTTACCGCGAAAACCCCGACGCCGCGTCGAGATTCATGATATCACTCGCTATCTTGAAAAGCCGCTAAACGCTCCGGGGCAATCGCTAAACCATATTTCATTTCAGTTGCCCTCTTCAAATACTCGTCGGCCCCTTTACTATCGCCAAGCGCCTGTTTCGCAAGGCCGCTAAAGTAATATGCGGCCGCGCAGGTTCCGTCAGTTTTGATCGTCGCTTCGCATAAAGCGAGCGTCTTTTGAGGCATATTGCGTCGAAGCCAAAAACTGGCGCAGTACGCGCGAGCCTCGCTTGATCGAGGATCCAGTAAATAGGAAGTTTCAAAATCAGCTTCCGCGTCAGCGACGCGGCCGAGCATGAGTCTTGCCAATCCGCGATTACTAAACGCTTCAGCGCAGATTGACTCTGTTCCCCGATCGATTAAATAGTTACAGTCCTTTTCAGCTTCTGAAAATCGTTGCAACTCAATTTCAATAGCGCTGCGAGCTAATCGTACTTCATCGGGACAGCCCTCGTGTTCAATCCAAAAGGTCGTCTCTTTTAACGCTTCGTCAAGCCGTTTTTGGGCTCGCAAAACAGAAATACGTTCTATCAAAACGGGCGTTTTAAACGGACTCAGCCTCTGAACGGCGTCCAAGGCAAGGAGCGACTCGTCCCAGCGCTTGAGTCGGCGCAAACCGACTGCGAGACCAAACCATATCTTCGCGTCGCGAGGCGACATTTTGAGAGCCTTGGAAAACGCGTCAATTGCCTTGTCGCCGTCCCCGCTTGTTAGTGAATTCGCAGCCTTCCAGCGTAAAAAGGTTGGAATTAAATAAAAAGCGCAAAATAAAGCGATTACAGTTAGCGCGTAGAATACAAACAACGCCTGATTCAAATTACCTCCCTATAACGGGCTTTTCCATACGCTTTTCGTGGGATTTCACGAGAGGAATAAAACGCCCTCGCTCGACGTTATGTTTTTATTAAATTTGTTCTTTTAAAACGCCTTCCTATACGGAATTAAAAGGCATATCTACAACTTATACAAATGACAGTTCAGTTAGAGTTTATCAAAATTTATCCGGCTTAAAAGTCAAAAGATTACTTTTAACTAAAAAAAATCAAAAAGCTTTTTCTGTGAGTCGATAAAACGGAGGGGAAGGAATGGATTAACAGCTCGAAGGGCTTAGCCTGCTGAAAAAACAGAATAGTGAACATGAGAAAAGTATAATGTTTTTCATTGGCTTTTTCAGGCCTTTCCAAACGTTTCCTTCGGCATTGTTCAGTTAATCTACAACAGTCCCTAATTCAATATATTCAATCAACAATCGGAAAAAGTAACATGTCAAGCGACCCCAGAGATCAGGAAATTGCCGAACTCAAAGACAAGGCAAAAGACTACCGTGCAAAATGGGAAGGCGAAAAGGCTCTTGTGAACAAAATTCAGCAAGACAAACAAGAAATAGAAAACTTGAAATATGAGGCTGAACGTGCTGAACGCGAAGGCAACTACGAACGAGTAGCCGAGATACGCTA
>CADACS010000024.1 GCA_902786505.1 uncultured Planctomycetota bacterium
TTCTGTCCGGTTCGTCTCCGAGACGATCGACTGCGGCAACCTTAACGCGTATCAGGTAACCGCGGGCAAGAGCCCGTACGGCGTCTGGGGCGCGATGGGCTCTCCGCAGGGCGGCGAAACGACCGCTTCGCTCTGATCTTGCGCGGTAAGGTCTTACGCCAATAAGAAACGGGGGCGTTCGTTTAAAACGGACGCCCCCGCGTTTGTTTTCTTGCCGCACGGCGCCTTGCGAACCTTCTCAAGAAAATAACTGTCTTGCCTTTACCTGAAAAAAACGGTAAAAGTAGTTATTATTATGGAATTTATTTGACGCCGCGTTTAAAGTCGGCTACAATAGAAAACGTTGAAGCCAACGGTTTTCTTTAAAGCTTTGTGGCTCCAACGTTGTCGATTTGCCTTTCAGGTCGGTTCTCAAAAAAACTTTTTTTGTCGAACTGTTTTCAGAAACTCTTCAAATCGCGGTTTATGACTTCAGACGCCGGCACGGCGCGCAACGTGCGGAGCGCGTCGGTCGAAAATGAAAGGAACGGCTGAGCTTAAGATGAAAAATTTCACGTTGCTTACAATTTTTGTCGCTGTAGCGGCTTCGCTGGTTGGGTGTAAGAAAGATTCGCGTCCGGAGGGGTTGCCCGATCTCTATCCGATCTCCGTAAAGGTCGTTCAGGACGGAGCGCCACTTGAAGGCGCGCACGTCGCGTTCGTTAGTTCCGATTCAAAGCTTATGCGCTGGCCTTGCGGCGGTCTTACCGGCGCGGACGGAATCGCGAAGATCAACACGTACGGTTTCGACGGCGCTCCTGCGGGTCAGTTCGTAGTTACCGTTTCGAAATATGAATCGGAAGGAGGAATGACGGCGGAGGAATCGGCCGCTGCCATGAAGGGTGATTCGACGGACGCCCCCAAGGGCGAGTCCGTGTACAACCTCGTCGGCATGGATTACGGCAACAGCTCGAAGTCGCCCCTTTCCGTCGAGGTCAAGGCGGTCGAGCTGAACGAGACGCCGGAGTTCGACGTCGGCAAAGCGGAACGCACCGTCATTAAGAAGTAATAACGCGCGTTTTCTCAAACGTTGGCTTTTGATTTGTACGCTGCCGCGCGTCTCTATGGCGCGCGGCGCTTACCGTTATTTACAATATTTTTTAGCGGAGGGTTTTCTCATGACACACTCGAAACAAAGGCACGGCTTCACGCTAGTCGAGCTGCTGGTCGTGATCGCTATCATCGGCATTCTGATTGGGCTGCTCCTTCCGGCTGTTCAGGCGGCGCGCGAGGCTGCGCGCCGCATGCAGTGCACGAACAACCTCAAGCAGATGGCGCTTGCCGTTCAGAACTACCACGACGTGAACGGAACTTGCCCGCCGCTGTGCGCGCCCTATAAGGCGTATACCCGCGTTTATCCCGGCTCGCTCAACTACATTACCGGCGTGCGTATCTTCCTGCTTCCCTTTATTGAACAGACCCCAGTCTACACGGCGTTCGACGCGGACGCGGACAGCGGTTCCAATAAGGCGGTGTGGGATCAGGAATGGACGCGAAATGTGAGAATCCCGACGTACCTTTGCCCCTCGGACGGTAATTCGAAAGAGACGAGCAATAACTTCTCGAACGTTCCGACGGGCCACGCGAACGTCATGTTCTGCGTCGGCGACGCGCTCTGGGCCAACCAGTACCATGCGCCGAACAACGCCTCCGCGACGGAAAAGATTTACTCGCGCGGTATGATCTTCCCGGAAACGTGGCATCCTTACTCCTTCGCGACGGACGGCACGAGCAATACGGCGTGCGTCTCCGAAGGATGGTGCGGCCCCGGTTCCACGGCGGCTACGCTCGTTAAGGGCGGCGGCGTCGCCGTAGTCGGCGCGCTCTACGACGGCACGAACGCCAAGCCGGGTCCGTGCATTACCGACGGGTATAACCCGAACGACCGCACGGTCGTGAGTCAAGGCGCCGACACGTGGCGCGGAACGTTCTGGGCCGACTGCCGCGTCGCGAACGCGGGCTTCTCCACGAACTGCCCGCCGAACACGGTCCCCTGTATTTGGAACAACTCCTGGCCTTGGCTCGCGGGCGGCGCGGGCAGGCGGGCAGTAACCACTCGGGCGGCGTGAACGTCGGCATGCTCGACGGTTCTGTCCGGTTCGTCTCCGAGACGATCGACTGCGGCAATCTCAACGCGTATCAGGTAACCGCGGGCAAGAGCCCGTACGGCGTCTGGGGCGCGATGGGCTCTCCGCAGGGCGGCGAAACGACCTCTTCGCTCTGATCCTACTCGATAAGTATTTACGCCAATAAGAAACGGGGGCGTCCGTTTAAAACGAACGCCCCCGCGTTGTTTTCTTGCCGAGCGTTACCGCGCGGCGTTAGAGGCGCCGACGCGCTTATTCCTCGACCTTGAAGCGGAACTCGGCGCCGTCGTAATCGACGGAGATCTTTTTCTTGGTCGGTTCGGCGAACTCGTCGGTTTTCGTCGGATGACGCAAAAGTTCGAGCGCGAGCGGATTCTGAATTTTGCGCTGCAGAATCCGTTTGAGCGGCCGCGCGCCGAATTCCGGCTGATAACCGAGATCGGCGACGCCGTCGTACGCCGCGTCGGTGAGCGTGAGCTCGACGCCCTGAGCCGCGAGCGTCTTGCAGAGCTTCTCGATTTGGAGATCGACGATCTTGCGAATTTGCGCGCGTTCGAGCGGATGGAAGACGATCGTTTCGTCGATTCGGTTGAGGAATTCCGGCAGGAACTTTCCTTTAAGAATCGTATCGACGGCGCTTTCGATCTCCTCTTTCGACCCGCCCTCGGCGGTAATTTCGCGAATCGCCTGACTGCCAAGGTTCGACGTCATGACGACGATCGTATTCGTGAAGTCGACCGTGTGGCCCTGATTGTCGGACAGCCGCCCGTCGTCGAGGACCTGCAGCAGGATGTTAAAGACGTCGCGGTGCGCCTTTTCAATTTCGTCGAAGAGCACGACGGAGTAGGGCTTGCGCCGAATCGCTTCGGTAAGAACGCCGCCCTCTTCGTATCCGACGTATCCCGGAGGGGCGCCGATGAGCCGCGCTACCGTGTGTTTCTCCATGAACTCGCTCATGTCGATGCGCACGATCGCCGACTCGTCGTCGAAGAGCGCTTCCGCCAACGCTTTGCACAGCTCCGTTTTGCCGACGCCGGTCGGGCCGAGGAAGAGGAACGAGCCGATCGGCCGGTTCGGATCCTGAAGTCCGCTGCGGCTTCTGCGCACGGCGTTGGCGACGGCGTCGACCGCTTCGTCCTGTCCGACGACGCGCAGGTGCAGTCTGTCTTCGAGCACGAGCAGTTTCGCGCGTTCGGTCTCCATCATTCTGGACACGGGCACGCCGGTCCACTGCGAGACGACGTCGGCGATTTCGTCCGGCCCGACGACCTGACGCAGCAGCCGTTTAGGCTTCTGGCCTTTCGCGCCCGGCTCGCCGTTCGTCTTCTCCTCTTCTTCCTGCTGATTGAGGCTCTTTTGCAGATTCTGAATCTCGTTGTGCAGGTCGGCGAGCTTCTGGAAATCGGCGTTGTCGACGCGCGCGCCATGCTGAAACGCCTGCTTAATCGACGCGTCTAAGTTTTTGTATTCGCGCTCTTTCGCGGCGATCTTCTCGCGGGTCTGATGCACGTCGCCGACGCCGCTCTTCTCCTTCTCCCAGCGCAGGTTCAGTTCGGCGAGCTCTTCGTTTTTCGCGGCGAGCTCTTTGCGGATTTCCTCCAATCGCGCGACGGCGCTCGGCTCCGTTTCGTCGACGAGCTGACTCTCGGCGATCTTGAGCTGGACGATCCGCCGCTGAACGACGTCGATTTCCGTCGGCACGCTCTGGAGCTCCATGGCGAGCCGGCTCATCGCTTCGTCGACCAGGTCGATCGCTTTGTCCGGCAGGAATCGGTCGGAGATATAGCGGTTCGAAAGTTCGACCGCGGCCACGAGCGCCGAATCGGTGATCTTAACCCCTTTGTGATGCTGTTCGTAACGGCTCTTAAGCCCGCGAAGAATCGCGAGCGAGTCTTCGACGTTCGGCTCGTTGACCATGACCGGCTGGAACCGGCGTTCCAACGCGGCGTCTTTCTCGACGTACTTGCGGTATTCGTCGAGCGTCGTCGCGCCAATGCACTTGACTTCGCCGCGCGCGAGCGCCGGCTTGAGCAGGTTCGCCGCGTCCGCGCCGCCCTGCTGATTGCCCGCCCCGACGACCGTGTGCAGCTCGTCGATAAAGAGAATGACGCGCCCGAGCGAATCTTCTACTTCTTTGAGAACCGCCTTGAGCCGCTCTTCGAATTCGCCTCGGAATTTCGCGCCCGCAATGAGCGCGCCCATATCGAGCGCGACGACCTCTTTATCCTTCAGGCTTTCGGGCACGTCCCCTTCGACGATACGGAGCGCAAGTCCTTCGACGATCGCCGTTTTGCCTACGCCCGGATCCCCGATGAGGACCGGATTGTTCTTAGTGCGGCGCGAGAGGACCTGAATAACGCGCCTGATTTCCGAGTCGCGGCCGATAACCGGATCCAGTTTGCCTTTCCGCGCTTTGTCGACTAAGTTGATTCCGTATTTGTCGAGCGCCTGGAGTTTTCCTTCCGGTTCCTGATCGACGACGCGGTGGTTGCCGCGAACTTTGCCCGTCCCTTCGAGAATCTTCGTTCGGTCGATAGCAAAGAGCTTCAGCGTCGCCTGCGCGGGGCACTCGACGTCGGTCAGCGCGAGGAGCAGATGCTCCGTGGAAATGAATTCGTCGGTGAGGGTCGTCGCCTCTTCCGCCGCCTTCAAAAAGACTTTTTGCAAATCGGCGCCGAGCGACGGACTTGCGCCGCTCACGCGCGGGAGCCGCGCCACGTCGGATTCGACCGCTTTTTTGAGCCGAGCGACGTCGCCGTTGAACGCGTTAAAAATAGGCAGGACGTTCCCCTCTTTCTCGTCTAACAGGGCCGCGAGCAGATGGATGGAGCCGACCTCCGGATTCGAGTTGGCGACGGCGAGTCGTTGCGCGGCAGAAATCGCCTCTTGCGATTTAGTCGTAAGTTTGTCTTGGGAAAAGTTCATAACATTCTCCTTTCACGAAATCGCGGTTTTTAAGTAACGTCTTCTAAAAGAGTTGCCGACGTTTTATCAGCCCGCTTCCGGGCGCCCGCGAGTCGTACGAAAAAGTAAAATGCAAACGGAGCGCCAATTGAAAAAATACGTCCGCGCCGACCTTCGGTTTGGCCTTTGCCGAGGAACGGCGCGGCGCAAAAACCGCGTGTTTTGACGCGTCGTCGCCGGAAAAATAAAAAGCGGCGGGGCGGCGGTTTTTTTTCCGCGCGTCCGCCGGCGCCCGGCCGTTAAGTCAAGTTGACCTTGACGCGTTAGAAGAGTAGAATCCGGCGTTTCCCGTTTGTTTTTATTCGCGCGGAGGGCCGGAGCGCCCGCTTTTTTAACGAAAGGGGGCTGACATTAATCCCCCGGCGCGTTATAATATTCGCGCGTTTTGTTTTGACGCGCGCTGACGTTTGTTTTACGGATCGGAGGTAATTTCCGTGCAAAACATTAAAGAACAACTTGAGCAAGCTCTGAAATCCGCGACGACCGCGGAGCAGGTAGAGCAGATCCGCATCGATTTTCTCGGCCGCAAAGGTTCGATTACGCTGCTCGCGAAGAACGCCGATTTCAGTAAGATGTCGGTCGACGAGAAGAAGAATTTCGGGCGGAATCTCAACGAGTTAAAGCAGTTTGCGACCCAAGAAATTACTAAGGCGGCGGAAGCCTGCAAGGCGGCGACGGTTCACCGTAAGTCGAACGACCTTGACCTGACCGCGCCCGGAAAAGGGCGCCGGCTCGGCGCGCTGCATCCGATTACGCTCGTCCAGATGGAGCTCGAAGATATCTTCCAGGGCATGGGGTTCTCGGTCGTCTACGGTCCGGAAATCGAATCGGAATATTTCTGCTTCGAAGCGCTCAATATCCCGCACGATCACCCCGCGCGCGATATGCAGGACACCTTCTGGCTCAAGAACCAGCTCATTCTGCGCACGCATACGTCGGCGAATCAGGTCCGCACGCTCAAGCGTTTCGGCGCGCCGATTCGCGCGATCTTCCCCGGCCGCTGCTTCCGTTACGAAGCGATCGACCCGAGCCACGAGAACACGTTCTATCAGTGCGAAGGGGTCGTCGTCGATAAGGATATCTCGGTCGCGAATCTCGTCGCCATTATGCGCGTAACGCTCAGCCAGGTCTTTAAGCGCGACGTCAAAGTCCGGCTGCGGCCCGGCTATTTCCCGTTCGTCGAGCCGGGCTTCGAGCTCGACTTGAACTGCCTCCTGTGCGGCGGCAAAGGCTGCCCGACGTGCAAGAATTCCGGCTGGATCGAACTGATTCCGTGCGGTCTCATTCATCCGGAGGTTTTGCGTCACGGCGGAATCGATCCGAAAGAATACAGCGGTTTCGCGTTCGGCGTCGGTCTGACGCGCCTTGCCATGATGAAGTTCGGCATAACGGACATTCGTTACATGAACTGCGGGGATCTGCGCGTTAACGAGCAGTTCTCGACCTTAATGTGATTGGGCGCGGCGCGTCGAACGCCGCGAAGATAAGATACCGTCGGGGGCGTTTGGGCCCCCGAATTCAAAGCGATCGGCGGCGTGGACGTTCGATCGTTTTCTTTTTTGTATAAGGGAGCGCGCCCGGCATGCTGGAAATTGAAATGAAGTTTCGCGTTGCGACCGCGGCGGAGTACGAACGGCTGATCTCAGAGACGCTTGGCGCGTCGTTCGGCGCCCCGACGGTCGAATCGGACGTCTTCTTTACCAACGAGGCGCTCGGATTCCCAAACGAAGGAAAATCGTTGCGTATCCGCCGCCGCGGCAACTATTTAGCGGCGACGTTCAAAGGGCCGCGCCTCGATTCGCAGACGAAGACGCGCGAGGAGATCGAACTGACGCTCGTCGACGAACGGCCGGAACTCAGCGAGGAGAACGCGCGCCGCGTCGACGAAGCGCGCGCCAACTGGATTCGGTTCTACGAGCGGCTCGGGTTTTCGCGGTACGGCGTCGTTACAAAGAGGCGCCGCCGCGCGTCGACGGAGTACGGCGGCCGGCAGTTTGAAATAACGCTTGACGAAATTGACGGTTTGGGCGTTTTTACCGAACTTGAGGTTTCTGCGGAAAAGGAGGAATTTGTGGACGCACGCGCCGTCGTTATGCTCCTCGCGCAAAAGCTCGGACTGCGCGAAACGGTAACGAGCAGCTACCTGAGCATGGTCTGCGCGCAGGATCGCAAAATTGCCGAGTGGGACGCGAAATAAGGGAACGTCGGACGGCTCTTCGCGGCGTCGTCGAGACGCCCGGCGGCGGCCCGAATCGACGCGTTCCGGCGCTAGTATTGCCGGGTAACTGTCATAATTTGCGCAAACGACAGTTTCTTTGAAAATTTTCAAAAAAAGTTGCTTTTTATTCTAATTGATAGTAGACGTTTCGCAGGCGTTAGATTATCATTAAGCAATAGGGCTGTATTAAGGCGCGATTTTGCGCGTTTAAGGGCTTCTGTGCGGGGTTAACCGCGCGCGTTCCGGCGCGTTTGGCGCCAGTCGCGCAAGACGATGAATTTTAAAGGATACGATCGGAATTATCCGTCGAAACTTTGTCCCATACGCGGAGGAAACAGATGAAATCTGGCATATTCCATTTACTTTTGTCATTGGCGGTCGTTCTTCCGTCGATCGGCGTCGCGGGCGCCGCTGAAAAATCTGCGGAAACCTCTAAGGTTGACGAATCGAAAGCGGTCGAACTCTTCCAGGCGATGGATCAGGGTCTCGTCGAGGTCAAATTGATTCCGAAAAACTCCCTTCAGAGCAGTCTGTCCGTTACGAACAAGACGGACAAAGAGATTGTCGTCGATATGCCTAAGGCGTTTGCCGGCGTTCCGGTCACGGCGCAGCCCGGCGGCATGGGCATGATGGGCGGTATGATGGGCGGCCGCGGCGGACGCGGCGGCATGATGGGCGGCCCTGGCGGTATGATGGGCGGCGGCATGTTCGGCGAAGCCGGCGGCATGGGCGGCCGTAGAGGCGGCGGCATGGGCGGCATGAACGGCGGCCGCGGCGGTATGGGCGGCAACCAGTCGATCGGCGGCGGTATGGGCGGCCGAGGCGGCATGGGCGGTATGGGCGGCATGATGGGCGGCCGCGGCGGACGCGGAGGCGGCGGAATGTTCGCTATCGCTCCGAACAAGACGCACAAGCAGTCTGTTCGCACCGTCTGCCTTGAACACGGCAAGAAAGAACCGCGCTCCACGGTCGACTACACGATCGTCCCGATCGACAGCTACACCGACAACAAAACGACTCAGGTCCTTTGCTCCATGCTGGGCGACGAAGAGCTCGATCAGAACGCCGTTCAGGCCGCCGTTTGGGCGACGGAAAACGGGCTGACGATGGAAGAGCTCGCCGCGAAGAAACGTCAGGTTTCCCGCAACAACCCGGTCGAAAGCTATTTCAAGGCGTCGGAGCTCCAGCTCAGCGCGCAGCTTATTGAAATGGCCAACGCCCGCGCCGAAGAGATCGAAGAAGTCGAAAAGGCTCAGGAAGATCTCGAGAACTACGCTCCGGAAGCGACCGACGATTCCGTCGAGAAGATTACCGAGAAGGTTTTGAGCGAATGATTTAATTGCGGATCCCCGCGGATTCCGCTCCGTTAACGAGAAGCGCGTTCCCTTTTGGGGGAGCGCGCTTTTTTTGTCTCCGCGCGCAAAAAAATTGACGCCGCCCGTCAATTATATTATGATAAAACTAATCTTGTCGCGCGGGCCTCGCCGGGTTCGCGCCATTGACTTTGCGTTTAATCAGAAAGGACCCGTAACGCGATGCAACGAAATCTTCTTAATCGCCGTACCTTTATGCAGACCGGAACCGCGCTTGGCGCGGGCGTTATGAGCGGCGCGTTCGCTCCGGAAATGAACTTCTTTGGCTCCGCGTCGGCGTTCGCCGCGGAATCGGCCGCGTCGGAAACGCCGAAATTCGTCAAAGCGGTTCCCGTTTGGGAAGAAGGCCGTGAGGAGGAGATGAACGTAACGCTCGTTTTCTTCGCGGCGCTCGATTTTTCCAGCGACGCGGCGGCGAAAGGCGCGATTCTCCGTTCGACCGGCGCTACGATCATGCGCGTTATGCTCAATAACCAATACGTGGGCTACGGGCCTGCCCGCGGTCCGCACGGCTGGTTCCGTATCGACGAATGGGATATCTCGAAGGCCGCCAAAAAAGGAACGAATTTCCTCACGGTCGAAGTTGCGGGCTACAACAGCAACAGTTTCTATCATCTCGACCAGCCTTCTTTCCTTCAGGCGGAAGTCGTCGACGGAGAAGGGAAAGTCCTCGCGGCGACGTCCGCCGAGCCGATTCAGGGCGTTAAGTCGTTCCAGGCGCTCGACTATACCGGAATCCGCGTCCAAAAGGTGCAGCGGTTCAGCTTCCAGCGTCCGTTCATTGAAGTTTGGGATTTCACGAAGGTCGACGAATTTGAAACGGTTAAACTCGCGAAGCAGCCGGACGTTAAGTATCTTCCGCGCCGCGTTCCGTATCCGGAATTCGCCGTAATTAAACCGACCGGCTGGGGCATGACCGGCAAACTCACGAAGATCGAAGAAAAGCCCCAGAATCCGTGGCGCGACCGTTCTCTTACCGATATCGGGCCGAAACTCAAAGGCTACAAGATGGACGAGCTCTCCATTCTTCTTTCCGACGAGGTTCATTCGTACCGAACGACGTTCGACCCGAACGCGAAGAAGCTCGATATCGGCTCGACCTATAACAACGGCGACGTTCAAATCGTCGATTTCGGCGCGGATTACTGCGGGTTCTTCGGTATGGAAGTCGCGACGGCCGACGAAGACGCCGAGATCATTATTACGTTCGACGAGATTCTCGACGCCAATCAGGATCTCAATTTCGTCCGTCTTGGAACGTGCAGCGCCATGAAATGGACGATTAAGAAAGGAACGAGCAACGTTTACGAAGCGTTCGAGCCGCAAGTCGGCCGGTTCGCCAAGATCCATTGCGTCAAAGGTTCCTTTACGCTCAAAGATTTCTACATTCGCGAATACGCATATCCGCCGACCCGCAAAGCTTCGTTCGACTGCTCCGATAAACATATCGTTAAAGTCTATAACGCGGCGAATTTAACGTTCCGCGAAAATTCAGTCGACGCGTTCACCGACTGCCCGCACCGCGAGCGCGCCGGATGGCTGTGCGACAGCTTCTTTACCTCGCGCGTCGCGTTCGATCTGACCGGAACGACCGACGTCGAAAAGGTCTTCTTTGAAAACTACCAGCTTCCCGAATCGTTTAAATGCCTGCCCGACGGCATGCTGCCCATGTGCTATCCCGCCGACCATTACGACGGCGTCTTTATTCCCTCGTGGGCGATGTGGTTCATTGCGCAGCTTCAGGAATATTCGCGCCGTACGCCGGATCAGTCGACGGTCGAAGCGCTTCGCGACAAGATCGTCAAGCTGCTCGATTTCCTGGCGAAATATGAGAATTCCGACGGTCTGCTCGAAAAACTGCCGAGCTGGGTCTTCGTCGAGTGGTCTGCCGCGAACAACTTTGTTCAGGACGTAAACTACCCGAACAATATGCTTTACGGGTTTATTCTCGACGCGGCGGGCCAGCTTTACGGCGTCCTCGAATGGCGCATGAAAGCGGAGAAGGTGCGCGCGGAAATCCGCAAGCAGTCGTTCGACGGCGAATTTTTCGTCGACCACGCGATTCGCAAAGAGGACGGAACGCTCGAAATTCAGAAGGGCGACCGAACCGAAGTCTGCCAGTATTTCGCGTTCTTCTTTAAGACGGCCACGCCGGAGACGTATCCGGAACTCTGGTCGATCCTGCTCGATAAGTTCGGCCCGAACCGTATTAAGGAAGGGCTCTATCCCGATATCCACAAGGCGAACGCGTTCGTTGGGAACGTCATGCGGCTTGAACTTCTGTCGCAGGCGGGCCGCGGCGATCAGCTCCTCGACGAATCGCTCGCTTACAACGAATACATGGCGGACCGGACGGGCACGCTCTGGGAACTCGATTCCGACGGCGCGAGCTGCAACCACGGATTCGCGTCCCACATTCTGCACATCTTCTATCGCAACGTGCTCGGAATCGCGAGCGTCGACGTGATCAAGCGCAACGTTGTCGTGCGGTTCCCGAAGATCGACAAGCTCGATTGGGCGTCCGGCGTCATGCCGGTTGGGGACAGCTCGATTAAACTGCGCTGGGAGAAGAAAGACGGCAAGCTCGTCTTCTCGCTCTTGTTCCCGCCCGGGTACACGGCCGATATTGAGAACGAGACCGGGTTGGAACTCGTAGTCGCGGATGATAAGCGAGCGAGACGCGCCTAAGAGGATAAACGGGCGCTTTTGACGTAAAAACGCCTTTAGAGAAAGGGAACGCGCAAAGCGTTCCCTTTTTTTATTCAAATGAAAAAATATTTTTTTCACATGGGGGAAAATTTTTTTTGGAACGCGCCGCGGAAGAGCGCCCGCGCCTCTGAACTCTTGGGCGGGAGCTCTCTAATTAATTAAAACCGCCGTTTGGCGCCGGCGGGAATTCCGTGAACACGAATTCGTCCTACTCTTTTTCTCATATCACGTTATACAATTTATTGGAAAATACGCCAAACTTTGAACTAAAAAATCTGAAAATTAGAATTACGGTAAAAAAGAGTAGATGCGACGCCGTCGTCAAAAAAGAAATAGAACTTTAAAATTTCCCTTGACTGAAAGAAAATTTCAAATTATAATCGCCCTCTGCACGGTAAAATCGATAAAAGCGGAATAATCGGAATCTGGGCAAAATGCCTTGACTTTGCCGTTACTTCCTTTTTTATCTTTTACGGTGTAGGTTTTATCGGTTAATTAAACTGGGTGAACTTTAACGATTAGCAGTCAAAAAGTCAACCCCAGATTTATATATTTTTCTAATTTCGTCGACGCAGGAGCTCAAGTTGGCCCAACCGTACGATAGCTCGTTCGACCAACGCGAACAGATCCGCGACGCGATCGATATTGTCGATCTTGTCGAGCGGTACGTTCCTCTTCGCAGACAGGGCGCGAACTTTGTCGGCCGATGCCCATGGCACGACGACTCGCGGCCCAGTTTGCAGGTCAACGCTCAGCGGCAGACGTTCAAATGCTGGGTCTGCAATATTGGCGGCGACGTCTTTTCTTTTATTATGAGGATCGAGAATGTCGACTTTAAAGAGTCGATGCAGATTCTCGCGGATATCGCCGGTATCGAGCTCGTTAAGAAAAAGAGCGGGTTCAAGCGGTTCTCCAATCCCCGCCGTAATCCCCGTCTTGCCGGCCCCGCCGATTCTTCTTCCAGCGCGGCGCTCGCCGAACTTGACGACGCGCCGAGCGATCCCTCGTACGTGCCCGAATCGATCTCTAAGCCGGATCTCTATCGCGCCATGGATTGGCTTTCCGGGAAGTACCGTCAGACCTTTTTAGAATCTCCGGAGGCGGAAGAGGCGCGCCGCTACGTTCGGGAACGCGGAATTTCCGACGCTTCCAGCGAACGGTTCCGAATAGGCTACGCGCCCCTCGGGTACGACGAAACGCTCAAATGGATTCGTTTCGACCGGAATCGCGTCCGCATACTCGAAACGGCGGGCATACTCGCCTATCGCGAGGAATACGACGAACGGGGCCGCGCCAAGCCGCGCCCTGCCGCGAGCTCGACGCCTCTTCTCACCGACGAGGAACGCCGGCGCTATTACGACCGTTTCCGCGGCCGGCTCATTTTCCCAATTCGCGACGTTCAGGACCGCGTCGTCGCGTTCGGCGGCCGGCTTCTCCCGAATACGCCGCTCAAGAGCCCCGCGAAGTACGTCAATTCTCCCGAAACGCCTATCTTTACGAAGTCCAAGATGGTCTACGGTCTGGACGTCGCGCGCAACAGCATCCGCGAGAAGCGCTGCGTCTTAATTACCGAAGGTTATACCGACTGCATCGTTACGTCTCAATTTGGATTTGAGAACGTCGTCGCCGTTTTGGGCACGGCGCTGGGCGCGGAACACGTTCGCATTCTCAAACGGTTCGCCGATAAGATGATTCTTCTCCTCGACGGAGACGAGCCGGGCCAAAAGCGCGCGCGCGAGGTTTTGCGCTTTTTCGTAGAGCAGGGCGTCAATATGAGCGTCTTGACTCTTCCGGACAACGACGACCCGTGCGAGTATCTGTTGGAAAAAGGCCCGGAAGCGTTCGGAAATCTCCTCGAACATGGGCCGGTCGACGCGCTCGACCACGCTTTTCAAACGACGACCGCCGGAATCGATCTCGACGGCGACGTCGTCGAATCGGCGAAAGCGCTCGACTCGCTGCTCGACGTCGTCGCGCTCTTTCCCGAAGAGACGCGTTCCACAAACGATCCCGCGCGGCTGCGCATTATTAAAACGGTTCAGCGTCTCGCGACGCGGTTCCGCGTGAGCGAGCAGGAGATTCGCCGGCAGATCGCCGAAAAACGCGCGCGCGGCCGCGTCTACGCGCAGCGCGCCGAGGAACGCGAAGAACGGTACGAACAGCGCCGGCAGGAGTATGACGGCGCGGACGGAACCGAAGCGCCGGAGCAGGACGAACTTGCCGCGGGCGTCGCCGAATTTCGCCGCAGCTGGATCTACCCGGTCGCGTCGTCTGAGGAGGAAACCGACGAAGAGCTGCGCGAACGGTTCGAGCCGTTTGAACGGAGCCTGTGGAACGACCGCCGATTCCTGCCGAATATTTTGGAGCGCGAGTACTTGCAGGTCTGGCTTGTCAAACCGGCGCTCTATCCCCGGCTTGTCGCGAAGATTTCCATCGAGTCGTTCAGTTCCCCGATAACGCGTCAGCTCGATCTTGTCGCGCGCGATTATCTCGAACTGGGGCTGGAGCCGACGTTCGACCGCGTCATGCTGCGGTACGAAGACGATTCGATGAAGTCGTTTCTCATTGAGCTCGACGCGGACGCGGAGGCCAAAAATTTCGCCGCGGCGCTCGAAGACGAAGAGAAATGCGAGACCGTCCTCAACGATATTTTTTCCGGATTCGAACGCGCGCGACTTGAACGCGAAGCGCCGAAGCGCCTGAGCGAACTGCGCGAGTCGGGCGCGACCGACGCGGACAAGCTGAAGACGCTTCTTGAAATCCGCAATATGCAGCAGGCCAAGCAGCAGACGCGCAACGCGAACACGCTGTTTGATTACGAGTCGGACGACGACTCGGACGGCGGCTATCCGTCGGACGGCTATCGACAAAATTAATTTTTTTTGCCGAACGCGCGCAAAGAAGTACGCGAGCGCGCGTATTACCTCTGGGTGAGAATCGGCAAATTGACAGGGAGACTTTTTGCCTCTCTCCGCGGGCGTTTCGCCCGTTTAACGCAGCTTTTCCGCGCTAAGCCGATTCAGTTCGGCCGATGCGCCAAGGCGCGTTTTTTCGGCTCCTTTTTTGGCCCGGCCGATCGGGTTTTCGAACGGCTTGGCGAAACAAAGGTTTGGATTCATTATTAACCTGCGCGTTATGCGTAACAACCCCCCAAAAGACTACTGACCGTAGTCAAAGGAGACGTCCGTGCATAAACAAGATTGGAACGTCGTAGAATTTCAGGAATTGCTCGAACGCGGCAAAGCTCGCGGATTTGTCAACGCCAGCGAGCTTGCGAGCCTGTGTCTGAGTCTTGAATCGGTCGATTCGTCATGGATTAGCGAATGGACCGCGCGTTTGGAAGACGAAGACGTTGAAATTGTCGACGACCGTCAGAACGGCTATTTTGAAACGTTCCGCGAAAACGAAGACGACGAGCCCGTCGTCGTTATTCAAGACGTCTTTGACGCGCGCATGGCGGAGCCTGAACCGGCCCAATCGAATAAAAACGCCGAGGCGTCCGCGTTCGACGCGGTCGAGTCGGAACGCGGCAAGGTCGATACGATTCGGCTTTATATGAAAGACATCGCCGCGATTCCGCTCCTTACCCGCGACGAGGAATGCGCGGCCGCGCGCGAAGTCGAACGCGCGCGCAGACGGTACCGTCTTTCGGTCTTTTCCGCGCCCATGGCGCTTTGCGACGTCGAGCGCGTACTGAAGGAAATTCTCGACGGCACAATGGCGTACGACCGCACGTTCAATTCCTCTAGTTTCGAAGCGGTCTCCAAAGAGACGACTCTCAACCGCATTCCGATCTATCTTAAGACGCTGACCGCCGCGAACCGCCGACTTGCCAATAATTACCTTCGCCGCCGCCGGATTCGGCGCATGGCGCGTGAAGAGCAGACGCTGGCGCCGGTCCCGAGAGTCAAGAAGAGCCTCCTCGACGATCAGGAACGGGAACTGGAACGCGAAGAAAAGTTGAGCGCTCTCAGCCGCGTCGCGCTGCGCCGCCGCCGACGGCTCGCCGTTATGGTCGAGGAGCTCAATCTCCGCACGCGCCGCGCGCGCGGCGCCGTCGATCTCATGCGCACGACGTATCAGCAGATTGTCCGAATTCAAGACGCGCTCGGACGCCGCTGCACGCCTCAGCGCCGCGAACAGCTCGTTCGCGATTTCCACGAGCTTATTATTAAAGCGGGCGAATCTCCGAAATCTCTTAAACGCCGCATCGATAAGATTGAAGCGTACCGCAAAGCGTACGAAGAAGCGAAAAACGTACTTACGCGCAGTAATCTGCGGCTCGTCGTCTCTATTGCGAAAAACTACCGCAACCGCGGTCTCAATTTCCTCGATCTCATTCAGGAAGGCAATTCCGGTCTCATGCGCGCGGTCGATAAGTTCGAACGTCAGCGCGGCTTTAAATTCTCAACTTACGCGACATGGTGGATTCGCCAGGCGATTACGCGCGCTATCTCGGAACAGGGCCGCACGATTCGCATTCCGGCGCACATGATCGAAGCGCTCTCGAAATTGCGTTCGCTCCGGAAAGACGAATTCCAGCGCGCGGGCCGGAATCTCTCCGTCGAAGAACTTGCCGAACGCGCGGACATGCGCTCCGAAGAGGTCGCGCGCATCTTCCAGACCGGCTCGACCCCGATCAGTCTCGAATGCCCCGTCGGAGAATACGACGACGCGAGTTTCGGCGATTTCATTGCCGACAATTCGTTCGACCGTCCGGAACATTCCGCGTCGAACGTCATGCTGCGCAAACGGCTGAAGGAAGCGCTCAAGACGCTCGCGCCGCGCGAACGCGAAATTATCAAGATGCGTTTCGGGCTTGAGAACGGCTACGAGTACACGCTCGAAGAAGTCGGCAAATGCTGGGGCGTAACGCGCGAACGCGTGCGCCAGATCGAAGCGAAAGCGCTCAAAAAGCTGCAGGCGCCGAGCCGCTCGAAAAATCTGCGCGGGTTCCTCGAAAATCCGAACGACGCGCGCCTCGACGCGATGAACGAAGCCGAATTCCCGACGGACGCGAAAGCGGTCGAAAAGCTCGAATTGGTCCAATTCTGACGCGCGTCTGAAAGTCGTCGCGGCGCAATAATAGAAACGGCTCTTGACCGTCGGGCTTTTCCGACGCGCCAAGAGCCGTTTTCTTTTGGGAGGGGACGCATGCCGATTAGCGCGCGCTGCGCCATAAGCGCTGTTTCTCACGCGCCTTCTTTTTCGTAAAACATGGGCGTGAAACGAATTCCGTTTACCGTTTGCTCGCCGCCTGCCGCGGTAAATCCGAGCGCTTGATAGAACGGCAGGCCGTAGGGCGAGGAATTGACGGTAATCTTACTTTCGGGGCGGTCTTGCCGCAATCTCTGAAAGAGCGCCGTTCCGACGCCGCGGCGATGATACGCGCCGTCCACAAAGAGAAAACAGACGTGCGCCACTAGTTTGCGAACGCCGAGAACGCCAATGAGATTCTCTTCGCAAAACGCTCCGTAATATCGGATTCCGGCGAGGAACCCGGCGTCGTTCAGGCATTTTTGGAACTCGTCGACGCCCTCCCGCCCATAGTCGGGCGCCTCGAATTCCACAAAGACGTTCCAAACGAGCCGCAGCGCCGCGTCCGTTTCGCTTTCTTCCAGCGCGCGTACTGTGAAACGCGGAGTACGGTTTGCGGATCGGTCGAGTTTGCACATCTTTTCTGTTCCTGTCTGTCCGACGGCGGCAGACGTTCTTCTTCGCCGCCGCGTCTTCAGGTCTTGCCGCGGTCTACGCGCCCAAAATCATCATTCAAAGATCTGGCCGGGTAACTTCTGCTTTTCCTTGGGCGGGAACCCCTTGTCGAACTCCTCGACGTCGTCGCCGCTCACGTAATATCCGCGCGGCGTCTGATATACGCCGACGACGTTGTCTAAATATCCGGGCTTCAATTCTTTACAGAGAAAGAAGGACGCGTCGGCGCCTTCCGGAAGGTCGTGATACCGTATTCCAAACTTACTGGCGTAATCGAAGCCGCACTTGCCGTAGAATCCGATATTCCCCTCGAAAAGAACGGCGCCAAAGCCTAACCCGGCGGCTTTCTCTAACGAGTAATCGAGCAAGGCTTTTCCGTAACCCTGACGCTTCAGATCCGGAACGATTCCGATCGGCCCCATAGTAAGAACGGGAACGTCGCCCCCGTCGTCCGCCTGAACGACCGTCTTCATGAACATATTCTGACCAATGATCCGGCCGTCCTTCTCCATAACGAAGTCGAGTTCCGGAACGAACGCCGGATCGTCGCGGAGCACGTGAATTACGTAATGCTCGTAACAGCCGGGCCGGTAGACGTTCCAGAACGATTCCCTGACGAGATTTTCAACCGTCCTATAGTCGTCTTTTGTTTCTAAACGAATTACGCAGCCGTTTACTTCTGTCATTTTCTTTTCCTTGAATAGAATAAACCGGGGACCTTCTTCGCCAAGAACGCCGCTGGCTTTGAATCCGCACTTTTCCAAAACTCTTTGAGAGGCCGCGTTTTCCGGATCAGTTTCCGCTTCTAAGGCGGTAACGTCGGGCCGCTCAAACGCCCAGCGCGCCGCCAGTTTAACCGCTTCGGTCGCGTAGCCTTGCCCCTGATACTCTTCGAGAATTCCGTATCCGATTTCCGGATTCTTGCCCGGTTCCAACCCTTTAAAGCAAAGATCGCCGACGCGCGTTCCGTCGGCTTTTTCAATAAACCACGCCGCAAACCATTCCCACAGTTCAGGATGAGCGAGACAGCCGTCGAGCATTTCCCGGTACGCTTTTTTGAGTTCGCCGTCCTTTTCGGCGGCAATCAGCGCTTCCATCTGTTCCCGGTCGGCGGGGTAAATTCTTATCAAATCCGATTCTACCATAAGGCGTTCCTGCAGTAGGACAGACGCGCCGGGGCGCGCTAAGCGGAGAAGGGGACGGCAAAGGCGGGCGTTCGATTGGTCTTCCGGCCCGTCTCTGCCGCGAGAGTAAAAAATTTTGTCTAACGGCGCTCTTACTCGAACGCCGCCAACGTTTACGCCTGCGCGGGCTCGGCGGTAAAGACGTCTCCCTGAAGGCCGCGCAAAACAATATTGAGGACGTCGCCGGGCGCGATTTCTATTTGCTTCGCAGCGCCGCCGATCGGAACGAGCGCCTCGTAATATCGGTCGGTCGTTCCCTTTGCGAACGTTGCGTTTCCGTCGCAGACGAAATCCTCGACGATCATGCGCGCGTTTCGTCCGACGAACTTTCGCGCGAATTTCTCGCGTTCTTCTTTCGCGACGCGGATGAGCTCTTTAACGCGTTCTTTTTTAATCGGTTCCGGAATCTGATTCGGCATGCTCGCGGCGACCGTGCCCGGCCGCGCGCTGTACCGAAAGACGTGCACGCGCGAGAAGTTCAGTTTGCGCACGACGTCGCACGTGCGCTGGAAATTGGCGTCCGTCTCGTCCGGAAAGCCGACGATTACGTCGGTTGTGAGCGCCGCGTCCGGTATGCGCGCGCAGATCTCTTCGCACTTGGCGATATACGGCCCGCTCAGCCAGCGCCGCTTCATGGCCGCGAGGACTTCGTCGTCGCCGCTCTGCATCGAGAGATGAAAGTGGGGGCAGAGCGCGTCGGGCCGCTCTTCAAAGACGGCCAGCATGGCGTCGGAAACTTCGACCGCTTCCAGACTTCCGAGCCGATAGCGCATGTTCGGAAGATTGAGTTCGGTCAGCGCGCGCAAGAGTTGGGCGAGGTCGACGCGATCTTCGACCGGCGTGAGCGCCTGCCGCGCAAGGTAGTCCGCGAGCGTCAGTTTGCGCGCGTTCCCAGCCGAGTCGGGGGGCGCTTCGCCCGCGGCGACGCGCGCGCGTTCGTCCGGCGTCATGGGGCAAAAGTCAAGCCCGTAATGCCCGAGATGAATTCCGGTAAGGACGATTTCCCGATAATGCGCGTCGGCTAGATCCCGCGCTTCGCGAACGACGTCGGCGATCGGGCGGCTCTTAAGATAAGGGCGCGTCGTCGGAATAATGCAGTACGCGCATCCGACGCGGCAGCCGTCCTGAACCTTAACGTACGCGCGATGGCGCTCGGCGAGTCCTTTAACGCCCGACGGGATATTGACGAGCCCGCGGCGTTCGAGAAAGTCGGCGAGAAGTCTTTTATCGGAAACGACTTCCGAAACATGCGGCAGCTTCGCCGCGTCGTCCGGCGCGGACGCCGCGTAGCAGCCCGTCACGACGATTTCCGCGCGGGGATAGAGCTTGCCGAAGTGCGCGACCGTCTTGCGGCTCTTCGCGTCGCTTTCCGCCGTTACGGAACATGTATTGACGAGAACAAGGTCGACTTCTTCCGGCGCGGCGTCTTCTTCCGCCTCTTCCCAGCCGTTGGCCAGAAACGCCGCGCGGAGCCACTGCGTCTCGTATTGATTGACTTTACAGCCTAGCGTTACAGTTCTAAAGCGCATCTTTTCGTATGAATCGTGCCGTCGGGCGGCCGCCGTCCGAGCGACCCGCCGCGAGCGGAGAAAATCAGAATATCGATTCGCTATTATATAAGGTCTGGCGCGGACGTCAAAGCGCCGCGCGGTCGGACCTTGCCAAGAAACGGCGCGCCGCGCTTCCGGGGCAAAGCTCGAAAGCGCGGCGCGGTTTCGTTTCGACTCAGTTCAAGCCGGGTTTCGCATTACTTCAACATGGCGTCGAGAATGTACCAGTTGAGTTCTTCGTAATCGCGGGTCCCGATGAGTTCTTCGATCTTGGCGTCGTCGAACGAACGGCTGATTTCGAGCAGGCGCAGGAAGATCTTGCGGCTGTATTCGAGGTGCTTGAGGCAGACTTCGTCTTTCTGCGTGCGGAGCACTTTGACGTCGAGCCCGATCCATTCGCCGTTGTTGCCGTATCCGTGCTTGTCGAGAACGCGAACCTGATTGAGCGCGCGGCGAGGATCGACCATGCCGAACGTCTGGTCCTGGTCGAACTTCAGGCCGTTCTGGTCGTTGAGGTGGACGCTCCAGAGCTTCTTGTGCGCGAGCGCAAAGCCCATTTCTTCGCTCGGGCAAAGGTTCGCGAGAATCGCGTGCGCCGATTCGATGAGGCATCCGACGCGGTCCGGCGCGTTGGTCATGAGCCCCATCGCGATCGCGTGCCCGATCGTCGGGATAAAGGCGTGGTCGACCGGTTCGTTCGGTTTCGACTCGATCATGACGCGAATGTCCTTGTTGTAGTCGAGAACCATTTGGAGCGCTTCGCCGATCCGTTCGGTCGCGGTAACGGGGTCTTTGGATTCGCGGATATAGGTGCCTTCGCGGGCGAGCCAGAAGACGATGTTCTTCGCGCCGATCGCGCTGGCGATATCCGCGGTCGTCTTCAGACGGTTAAGCGCGTATTCGCGGCATTTCGGACAATTCGAGGTGAAGCCGCCGTCGATCGTGTGCGGATCCATCCAGAGTCGCGGCGCGACAAATTCGGCGACGAGACCGTGATCGTCGAGGACCTTTTTGAGCTCGGTCGCTTCCTTAATGATCTGCTCGTGCGTCTTATTGTTGAGATCCGGAACCGCGTCGTCGTCGTGGAATTGGACGCCGTCGAAGCCGAGCTTCTTATAGTATTCGAGCTTTTCGTTAAACGGAATGCTCTTGCGGACTTCGGGCCCAAACGGGTCGGCGCCTTCGTGAATATTCCAAGGACCGAACGAAAAACGGAAAGTGCCTTGCATGATGACTCCTGTATCTGAATTCTTCCTTTTGCGCCGTCGGCAAACGCGCAGGGCGCGGCGGCGGACGTCGCCTTTTGATATAAAAACGAGCCGCAGCGCGAACTGGGAATTTTCCACAGTTTCGCGTTTCGACTCGAAATTATATCGACCCGCGCGCGCGGCGTCAATAAAAAATAGTTTTTTTGGCTCGGCCGCGCTAATCCGCCTTTTTCGGAATCGCTTTCAGGAACCGCTTTTCGTTAATCGCGAGCTGCTCGAAGAATTCGTCCGGCTTCATCTTTCGCAGCGCGCAGACTTCCTGCGCGGCGAGAACGAGCGAGGCGGGCTCGGCGAGCAGGCGTCCGTCGGGCGAGCGCTGTTCGACGTAGATTTCCGGCGCCGCGTCGGGCGCGCCTGCGTATCCTCTCGGCGGAATCAAATGCGGACCGTCGGACTCGAGGAGCAGTCTGTCGCGCGGAACCGCTTCGAGAGTCGTTCGCGCTTTGGCCGCCGCGGGCGCGAGCGCGCGCTGCGAGAAGGAGAAGAAGGCGCCGAGTTCGACCGCCTGTTCGACCTCTTGCGGAGTGGCGGTCCAGCCGTGCAGGAGCCAGACGGGCGTTTTTGAATATTCGCGCATTATCTTCAGTATGCGGTCGTTTGCGCGCACCGAATGGAGAACGACGGGCGTTCCTTCCTGCGCGGCGATATTTAACTGCGTACGGAGCGCGTCTTCCTGTTCTTTCCGGAGCGCTTCGTCGCAGCCGCGAACGGCGAAATCGAGCCCGACCTCGCCGAGACACGCGCGCGTCGTTCCGTCTTGAGCGACGTATCGGCGCAATAGATTTTCGAGAATCGGCGCCCATTCGCCGCTGATCTTGCCGACGTACCACGGATGCACGCCGAACGCCGCGCAGACGCCGTCGAACCTTCTGCCGAGCTCCGCGACCCGGTTCCAGTCGGCGGGCGACGTTCCCGCGCACAGGAATTTCGTAACTCCCTGCTCCTTAGCGCGGTCGAGATATTGCGCGACTTCGTCCCAGGCGTCTCCGAAACGTTTGTCTTGGAGGTGAACGTGCATGTCGCTGAATTCAAATTGTTTTGGCGCGTTTTCCATATCGGCGCGTCCTTTCTCACATGGCGTTTTGCGCTTGTTCCAATAGCGCAAGAGCCGCGTTCGGAGTCTGGCGCGAGACGTGAACGCGGCTGGTTGCGCATTAAAATTCCGTTGGGTTAACGGCGCGTGTTTATTTAGTTTGCGTCAGGTCGATTTCTAAGAAATAGGGGGTTTCGTCCCGTATGAGATAGACGCGCGCCTTGCCGCCGTCGGCGCTCGCGAACTCGTCGAGCCGCTGCGCGATATAGCAGAGATTGTCGAGGGACGCGACGCTCAGCTGACCTTCTTTTTCTTTTCCGACCCCGAATCCGAAGACGAGATCGTCCGGCTGCAGTTTGACGTCGCCCGACGAGAAGACGCAGTTGGGCGCGACGCTCGTTATGCGGACCCCGCCGCTGGGCGCAAAGTTAAAGGAATCGATTTCAACCGCTTGAAGATTCGGATACTCCTGACGGTATTCGCGTTCGGAGACCGTCTCCACTTTGACGCCGAGCCGGCGCCACACGATCTGCGCGGCCGTCTGAGTTTCCGCCGCCGAGAACGCGATCGGATTCTCTTTTTCTTCCTCTTCGAGCGTCGGAATTTCCTTTTCGGCGGATTCGGCGAACGAATTCTCCGTCTTGGCGTTGGAGTAACGGTCCGTCTTCTTGTCCGACTTATCGGCGATCGCCGTTTCGCGAACTTGTTTTCGCGCAAGATTACTGAACGCGACGGTCGCTTCCTGCTCGACGCCGTCCCGCTCTACTTTGAGCGTCGCGACGTCGTCGAGACCCATATTGATGAGCGAGCATGTGAAGTCGAGGGACGAGCGCGTCTGATATCCGTTGGAGGACAGGAGCACGTCGCCCGGCTTGACGCCGGCCGCGGCCGCGGGACTCTTGGCGTCGACCGAATCGACGACGATATAGTCGTGACCGTCGCCGTCTTGGGGATAGTCGGGGTCGTCGGGATCGACGACGCGGAACTTCAGGCCGTGATGCGTCATTTTCGCGACGGTTCGGCGCAGCATGCGTTCGACGACGCTCGCGACCACGTCGATCGGAATGGCGAACGCGATGTTCTCGGCGTCTTCGCGCACCGCGGCGTTAAGGCCGACCATTTCGCCGTCTATGTTAATGAGCGGGCCGCCCGAATTGCCGGGATTGATCGCCGCGTCCGTCTGGATCACGCTGTCGTACGAAAGGGAGTCGTTGACTTCGAGCGGACGGTCGATCGCGCTTACGATTCCGCGCGTAACGGAACAGTGATAGCCAAACGGATTTCCGATCGCGTAGACTTCTTCTACGAGCCGCAGATTTTCCGAACGCCCCATCGTAATTTTGCGGAGCGGTTTTTTAGGCGAGATCTTTAAGAGGGCAAGATCGGTCGCGGGATCGTTGCAGACGAGTTCGACCTGTCGGTAACGCTCGCCGTCTTCCGTGATGACTTCAAGTTTGAGAAGACCTTTAACGACGTGATAGTTGGTAAGAACGTATCCGCGTTCGTCGACGATAACGCCCGTTCCCATGCCGTTAAAGACGTCGTACTGGGAATCGGCGGCGCCGCGGGAACGGCGGTTGGGCTCGTACTGTTTTTCCCCCTGGATACTGACGACCGATTTGCAGGTTTCCTCGACGATTCCCACGAAAGGAGAGCGAGGCGCGCGCGTCCACCGTTCCGCATTATCGGCCGCCGAGCTCGTCGACGCAGCCGCCGCAAAGGACGCCAAGACCGCGAATACGGGAATAAGGGCCGAACAGATTTGCCGAACGCGTCTGTTCCGATTTATCAACTTTGTCATAAGTTTCTCGATTAAAAGCCGAGCGTTAATCGATTGCGCGCATTGGGAAATACGCCGAAACGGTTCCCGATTCTGCGCGGATAATTTCTTGTTTTTTAAGCGAATTCGCTCAAGTTCCGCTCTTGGTTTGCCGAAAGGAAACCCCTTTGCAGGGGCTGTTTTGCGGGGGGCAAACAGGGAACATGGCAACTATCGGACGCCGCGAGAATTTTTCTTTAGACAAAGTTTGTGCAAGGCGTCTTTTTTTGCGGTTAGAGAAAGTTTGACGGTTGCAAAAAGAATAAGGAGCTTTGTATTGCCGACAAGGGCCGCAGGCGCTCAGTTCTTTCCCGACGAACGACTTGCCGTTTTCTATTCCTCTTTCGCCCGCTTTTGTTTTCAGTTTCGTTTCCCTTGCGGCGCCGCTGAAGCGCAATAGAGAAAGCTGGCGGAAGCGCCGCGGCGGATATTTGATTTTTGTAATTTGACTGAAGAGCAAAAGGGAAAAGACGTCTGAGATCGGGTTGCGTTTTTACTTCAGACGCGTCTGAGATTTTCTTTTTTTGAATGGAACGAAAGAGAAAACGCGCGACGAATCGCAAACGTTTTAATAAAGTAAAACGTTTTACCGTCGATAGTTCGAAAAACCGGCAATAAGAATTCAAGAAACAAAATTTAAGAAAAACGATTCTTGTTTAATCCCTAATTCGTTGATCTTTCATAAGATAGAGACGGCGTTTATTTGGAGCGCGCAATTCCGTCTCAATGAAAAAACAAAAAAACGACGATTTTTTTCTTGCTAACCCGTTGACGCTGAAGTAATTTTTTTCACCGACGCCAAGAATGAAAAACGTTTGAGGAAATCGTTTCGCAAAGAAAACGCGCATGTTGCAACATATTGAAAAAAAGCAGGTTGCGAGAAGAGAAAAAACGCGGAACCGTCGCAATCTTCTATGTGGACGGACGTTCCTTGCAAAATTTTTTTTGCGATTTTTTAAAAAAATTTATAAAAAAAAGTGGATAATATTGCATTTACCGACATTTTTAGCTACTTTATAAATTACAAAAGGTCGATAAACTCATTGCAGGATGGCGTCAACAAATTTGACAAAGCGTTAATCCGGCTTACCGAACGATCGACAAGCCGATTGATACTTGCCTCCGCAAAGAGCGTAAGTTTTTTCGCGGCGTAGTCATAGCGCGATCCAAAGTGAGTTTTTTCGTCGTATGCCTGAGTCGGACTCGGCTTTTTGCGCGCGTCGAACAACGCTTGTAGCGAACAGGTTGCGCCTGTTCATAAACCAGCGCAGGCAAGTTATAGGTCGAACGAGTCGTTTGGTTTTTTTCGTTCGCCGATTTTATAGTTTATAGATCAACTCAATCCGTAGGGGAATCCTCATGGCCAAAACCAAAGCCGCTGAAACTGCCGAAACCAAAAAAACCTGCAAAAAGTGCGCTTGCAAAGTAGCCGCCGCCGCGCCCGCGAAGAAGGCTGTCAAGAAGGCCGCGCCCGCCGCCGCGAAAGCCGCGCCTGCGAAGAAAGCCGCGCCCGCCAAGAAGGCTGCGAAGAAGTGATTTGACGCTTTCGGCAATCGTATCGAGAACGCGCAGGCGATCCGTCGTCTGCGCGTTTTTTTATGCCCGAAAAAGACCGCTCGACCGACCCCGTTTTTCTGAAACAGCTTGCCTATCCGGCAAAATCTGTAAAAGTTCGATAGTCTGTGAAAAAAGTTGCCAAAAAAGGGGCGCGCTTACTTGAATTTTAGCGCGCTCGAGCTTAAGATAGAGAGTGAGTTCCCGTCGAACGGTTGCGACGGGGCGAACGGAGCGAGTCCTCAGAGAAATCATTCGCGCGCAAGCCGCGCGTTACGGAGTCGGAGTCATGTTGAAAGAAAAACTATTCAAAGCGTCGTTTGCGATAGCGCTGAGCGCGATCGTGTGCGCCGCCGGAACCGCCTTTTCGCAAGACGGAGCTCAAACGAAAAAATCGGGGCCGGTATCCACGCGTTCGATTCGTCCTTTCACGCGTTCGGAAACGCCCGCGAATCAGGCTCCCGATCTTTACGACGCCAAGTCCGACGAATTCAACTACTTCCGCGAAGATCTCGGCCGTCAGGAAATTTCGTCCCGTCAGAAGGCGCGGCTCGAACAGCTCGCCTCGCGCGTCGTCTACGCGGATCCGATGGACAAGCCTGCCGCCGACGGTTCGGAGTTCATCGATATCTACAGCCCCGACGAAGTCTATGAAGACGGCGAAGAGTTCATTGGGCTCGACGATCCCGACGTCATCTACGCCGACGACGAAAACAATATCCTCGCGCAATTTGCCGAAGCGTGCACTCAGGGCGCCGCGGCGCTCACTATGCTCACGGGCATAGGTCCTAGCGCGAGCAACGGCCGCGACGGGCAGCCCGGCCCCAGCGCCGCTCCGATCGGGCCTCCCATGCCGATGCCGACCGTCACCATGGATTCCGGCGTCGCTCCCGGCGGCGCGCCTGGCGTCGTAACGACGACCCCCGGCGGTCCCGACTCGAAGGGCGGGCCAGCCAAGAAAGAAGCCGGGCCGAGCAAGAACGACGACTCCGCGCTCCTCTTCCCGGGCGGAGAGGTTGAGAATCCCTTTAAGGAACTGGCCGCCGCCGAAGACGATTTCGATTTCTTCAAGGCCGATAAAGAA
>CADACS010000025.1:0-4966 GCA_902786505.1 uncultured Planctomycetota bacterium
AGCGCGTCGAGCCGGTCGACGGCGTCCCCCGCGGGATAGTCCGCGCGCCAGTCCGCGCACCACTCCCAGACGTTGCCGGCCATATCGAAAAGTCCCCACGGATTCGGGGGATAGAGCCCGACGTCGCACGCGCGACCGAGATAACGCCCGGTCGTTCCGGCGCGGTCGTCGATATTGGCGAGCGAACCGTCGAGCGTCCGGCCGCAGTAGAACGGAGAATCGGTTCCGGCGCGGCACGCGTATTCCCACTGCGCTTCCGTCGGGAGCGCGAAACGCCAGAAGCGGAATTTGAAAATTTCCGTGAGCGCGGCGGCGAAATCAGAGGCGTCGAACCAAGAGACATGTTCCGCGGGCAGGCGCGCGCCGGTCTGTTCGCTCGGATTCGAGCCCATGACGGCGCGCCACATGCGCTGCGTCGTTTGCGTTTCCAGAATCCAGAATTCCCGCGTAAGCCGCGCGCGGCGGCGCGTTTCCGCGGGCTCGCGGCCGGGCTCGGAGAGCGCGCTCCCCATTAAGAACGAGCCCGGCGGACAGCGCCGAAACGCGAATTGCGCTCCGGCGGCCGTCAGTTCTAACCGGGGCGAGGAACCGCCCGTCATTTCTCGGTATGCGCTTCGTAAACGTCGAGCATATCCGAAAGGACTTTCTGCGTTTCCGCGTCTTCCTTCTCGCTGGCGTTGTAGCGGTCGTACATCTTCCCGACCTCGGGGCCGCGCAGGAGCGAGCCGTTCGCGTCGAGCTGCCGTTCGAACGCGGAGAGCGCCTTGCGGCGGTCTTTAATCGAGTAGCGCGTGTCGCCGATTATATCGACGAGCGCCGTCTGCGCGTAGTTCGTCTTGACCGTCGCGGCGTATTCGAGCCCGATTTCGAAGAATTCGGGCGTCGCGAGGAACTTGCGCGTCAAGTCGTTGAGCCGGTCGAACTCGTAGGCGTCCGGACGGGACTGCGAGAGCGCCAGGAACGCGTTCGCGGCCGCCTGCCCCTGCGCCGCGCGCGCCGCCGCGGAGATCTGATTCGGCTTCGTATAGTCGAAGAGACGCTGCAGCGCCATCGAGCTCGACTGCAGATCGTACGGCTTCTGATAGACGAACGCGTTCGGCTCGCGGCCGACGAGCAGATTCGCCTTCGTGTCTTCGCCGTCTTCCGAGGTCGCGACAAAGAGCGGCACGTCGGACGTGCGCGCGTCGGCCCGGAGCGTCTGCGCGATCACGCGCGCGTCGGGAGCGCCAATGAACGGCGAGACGAGCACGAACTCGACGTCGGCGCACGACTGCGCGGCGATAATCGCGTCGCGGCCGGTCGTGGCGGGCAGATAGCGATAGCCCTGCTGCTGCAGGAGCGCGCCGATCTGACTGCATTCGTCGAGCTTCGGGGACGCGACGACCGCGACTCTCGAGCCGGTCGAGGACGCGAACCATTCGAGCATGCGCCCGACTTTCGTCGAACCGACATAGCTGCGCTGCGGATTCCACTTCATAATCGCGGAAATCGCCTGGAAGCGGACGAGCCGGTCGGGGCACGTCGCCGCCTGAACGATTACCGACGGTTCGCCGTAAGAATAGACGAGCGATTCGTCGCCGATTTCACGGAGCCAGAGGACCGCCAGGAGCGCGCCGCGGCTGCGGCTGGCGTCGAGCGCGTAGCGAATCGCGGACGTAAGCGCGGCGGCGTCCGCTTCCGGGAACGCCTGCTGCAGCGGATCGAGCGCGTCGGCGAATTCTTCCGGCGCCTTGTTGGCGAGTTCAAGTTCGGACGTCGCGACGATCGCGAGCTCTTGCGAGCCGGACGGAACCGCGTTCGCCTTTTGGCCGGCGCGGTACGCGGTCTGCGCGAGATACGCCGTTTCCTCTAAGTAGGCGCGTTCGGTCGGAACCGCCGCCTTGACGGGCGCGCCCTTCTCCGCGTTCCACGACCAGCGTTCGGTCGTCCCTTCGACCGTCTTGCCGAAGAGCGTCGTGCGGTTGAAGTAGCCGAGCGCCTTGCGGTACGTGTCGAGCGCGAATTCCGATTCGGTCGGGAGTTCGCGATACTGTTTCGCGAGCGCGGTTATCGCCGCCTGACGCGCCGCGCCGTCGGGCGCGCCGCAGTACAGGAATCCGAGCAGCTCCGGCCCGACGCGAAGGTCGGTCTGTTCCCCGAGATATTTAACCGCCGGTTCAAGCGCGTCGGCGTCGGCGTCGCGAACGGCCGCGAGAAGCGATTCGATCGCGTCGGATTCAAAGAACGGAAGGAGATTCGCCGCCTGAGCGCTCGCTTACCCGTCGCCGGAAAGAAGATCGGAAACGAGGAGCGAGACCGCCGCGGAACCGCCGCGACGCAAGTCGAGAATAGCCGCCGCCTGGTCGGAGATTACGTCGCCGCTCGCGCGCGCGATCGCGTCCCGGATCGTCTTTTCGCTCTCCCACGACTGACGCGCCGACGCGAGAACTTTCTCGTAGGCCTGAGCCGCGGCCGGAGACGCTTCCGGCATAGCGACGAAATACGTCGCGCGGCCGGCGCCAAGTTCGTCTAAAATCTTCGCCGCGTCTTCAGGAGAGGCGTCCGGCGCTTGCAGCGCTTTTTCCGCGAGCATCTTCGCAAAGAGCGGACGCCCTACCCGCGCGACGCTCGCCGCCGCGCTGAAGAGCTCGGCGGAGTTCGTCGGATTTCGGCCGAGAATCGCGCGTTCGACCGGATTCGCCGTCTTGATAAAGTCGTCTTCCGTCTTCAGTTCGTCGGGGACGTCTTCCGGGCGGAGATACTGCGCGCGCGGATCGTCGGAAGCCGCCGCGGTCTCTTCGCCGTCCGCCGGGGCCGCCGGAACGGGCGCCGCGGGCGCGGCGGCGGGCTCGGCGCTCGGGATCGCCGACGGCGCGAACGGATCGGACGTCGGCGCGGCGCCAAACGGATCTTCCGCGTCCGAGTCGGCGGCGTCTCCGTCTTCGTCAAACGCGTCGTCGCCAAACGGATCGTCGTCCTGCGCGTAAGCCGCGACCGTAAAGAGGGACGCGCACGACGGCGCTTGGTCGGGATTCGCGCGCAGCGCGCAAAAGGCGGCGCACAGCGCGCCGATCGCAAGTAAAAACAGATTCCGGGTTCGCATCATATCGTTCGCTTCTTTCCTGAAAATCCAACCGCGTCGAGGGGCGACTCTATCCCCGCGCTTAGCGAATATTAACTTCCACTCTTAATTATAGAAACGAGGCCCGCGGAACGCTATATAGCGCGGTCTGAAAATTGAAATTTTTTCGCGATACAAAACCGAAAAGACGCAAGAGTCCACCTAGAAGAAAATACAGGAAAAATAGGCGCGACGTTTACAAACCGCCTATTCCTTAAAGTTTATTGCGCGGCCCAATAAAAAACGCGCCCCGGAGCCGAATCGAACTCCGGAGCGCGAACGCTGTTCCGACCGTCGGACGACGTTACTTCGCCTGACGCGCCTTGAAGAATTCAATGAGCGCGTTCGTCGAGGAGTCGTGCGCGGTCGCCTTTTCCGCCGACGTGAGCTCGGGCAGAACCGCTTTCGCGAGCTGCTTGCCGAGCTCGACGCCCATCTGGTCGAACGAATTGACGTTCCAGATCATCCCCTGAACGAAGATTTTCATTTCGTACATCGCGATGAGACGCCCGAGCATAATCGGCGTGAGCTTCTCGAAGAAGATCGAGTTCGTCGGACGGTTGCCCGGAAAGACCTTGGAAGGCGCGAGCCGGCGCGCTTCCGCGTCGTCGAGACCCGACTTAACGAGTTCGGCGTACGCCTCTTCTTCCGTCTTGCCCTTCATGAGCGCTTCGGTCTGCGCGATGAAGTTCGCAATGAGCTTCGCGTGATGGTCGCCGATCGGATTCTGCGTCTGGACGGGCGCGAGGAAATCGCACGGTATGAGCTTCGTTCCCTGATGAATGAGCTGATAGAACGCGTGCTGGCCGTTCGTGCCCGGCTCGCCCCAGACGATCTGGCCGGTCGAGTAGTCGACGCGCCGATTCTCGCGGTCGACGCCCTTGCCGTTGCTCTCCATATCGCCCTGCTGCAGGTACGCGGCGAATCGGCGCATATACTGATCGTACGGGAGAATCGCCTGCGTCTCGGCGTTCCAGAAGTTATTGTACCAGACGCCCAGAAGCGCCATGAGGACCGGGATATTCTCGCGATAGGGCGCGGACCGGAAGTATTCGTCCATTTCGTGCGCGCCGGTAAGGAGCTGCTCGAAATTCTCAAATCCGACCGCAAGCGCAATGCTCAGCCCGATCGCGCTCCACAGCGAATAGCGGCCGCCGACCCAGTTCCAGAATTCGAACATGTTGTCCGGATCGATTCCGAACGCCTCGACCGCCTCGCGGTTCGTCGAGAGCGCGACGAAATGCTTCGCGACCGCCTTGACGTCGCCGAGCTTCTCGAGGAGCCAGCGCTTCGCCGATTCCGCGTTCGTCATGGTCTCCTGCGTCGTAAACGTCTTCGAGGCGACGATAAAGAGCGTCGTTTCCGGATCCAGCTTTTTGAGCGTCTCGACGATGTGCGTTCCGTCGACGTTCGAAACGAAGTGCGGCGTGATATTCGTCTGGTAGGGCGTGAGCGCCTCGCAGACCATGCACGGCCCGAGGTCGGAGCCGCCGATCCCGATATTGACGACGTCCGTAATCGCCTTGCCGGTAAACCCGCGCCATTCGCCCGAACGGACGCGGTCGCTAAAACTCTTCATCTTATCGAGAACGCGATTGACGTCCGGCATGACGTTCTTGCCGTCGACGTAAATCGGCGCGTTGCAGCGGTTCCGGAGCGCGACGTGCAAAACGGCGCGGCGTTCCGTCACGTTGATCTTCTCGCCGGTAAACATCATTTCGGCCTTCTCTTTGATCTGCGCCTGTTCCGCGAGCGCGACGAGAAGATCGACCGTCTTTTCCGTAACGCGGTTCTTGGAGTAATCGAAAAGGATCCCGCCGAATTCAACGGAAAACTTGCCGAATCGGTCCGGATCGGACGCGAACA
>CADACS010000025.1:5019-29434 GCA_902786505.1 uncultured Planctomycetota bacterium
CCGGAGATTGCGTTAATTGCGACACTGCTCTGTCTTTCCTCGTTTGAAGTGTGTAAAAGGGCGCCGCGTATGCCGCGCGCGACATGCGCGCGAAAAACGGCGCGGCGGAGCGCGGCCCGCTTCGTTCGGAAACGCGCTCAATTTGCCATCATTATAACCGCGCGCGCGAAAAATATCAAGAAGGGCGCTCGCGGCGCGCGGCTCAAAAGACGTCGAGCCGCCAGAAGATCGGGCCGTCCTTTTCGCGCGGATTCACGACCGGCAGAAAACCCGCGTTCGCGAGCGCCTTCTGCGACGCGCGATTGTCCGCGTACGTCTCCGCGACGATCGAGCGCAGGTCGGGCCGCGCTCTGCCCCACGCGGCGAGCGCGCGCAGCGATTCGGTCATATACCCGCGCCCGCGGTACGGCGCGTCGATCGCGTAGCCGACTTCCGCCACGCCCCCTTCCGGAACCCCTTTGAATCCGAGATTTCCGACCAGCGTTCTCGCGGTCCGGTCAAAGACGCCCCAGAACGCGCCCCACACGCTCGCGCCGGCGTCGAGCCGCAGGCCGTATTCGACGCACCAGTTCGCCGCGGCGCGCGATTCCGGGTCGGGATCGAGCGGGGCGGACGCTAGACCGAGCGCGCGCGCAAACGCGCGGACGTCCGTGAGATAGAGCTCCGTCTCGTCGCGGGAAAGGGGCGTCAGCGCCAAACGCGGCGTCGTCAGACAAAGCGAGCGCGACGGTAAGAACCCGCGCGAAACGAAGATTTGGCTCGGCATAGCCCGTCCCGTCAGAAATTCGCGTAACTCTGCCGCCAGTCGAGATAATCGCGCAGCGCGGTCTTCCAGTCGGGCAGGCGGTAGACGTTTTCAAGCTCGCCGTATTTCTCCGACCGCAGTACGGTAAACGCCGACTGCGGCGCGGCGAATCCGTACTCTTCCGACGAGACGCCGACGACCTCGCGATTGCGGTAGCCGCACTCCTTAAAGAGATATTCCGCAAGCTCTTTCGGCGTGCAGCGCGAGCCGCCCGAAAGATGATAGAGCCCGCGCGCGCCCGCGGCGATAAGCGTCTTGACCGCGCACACGACGTCGATCGACCAGAGCGGTTCCATAACGCGGTCGTCGAGAACGGAAATTCGGCGCGTTCGAGAAAGCGAGTTAAAGAGCGAATCGACAAGATTTCCGCTCGAATATTCCGACGTCTCGCCAAAGAGGGACGAAAAGCGCAGTACGAGCGACTTAGGTAATTCGAGCGCGACACGTTCGCTTTCGAGCTTCGTCTTCGCGTAGACGCTTGCCGGATTCGTCGGATCCGACTCCGCGAAGCCGGGCGCGTCCGGGGAAATCGCGAGCCGTTCGTCCTCCGCCGCGTCCGCGTTCGTAAAGACTTCCGGCGTCGACGTCGTAAGTCGTTTCCGATAGAACGCTTCTCCGCACCCGAACTGAACGAGCAGCGCACCCGTCCGACGCGCCGCCGAAACGAGATTCGACACGCCGTGACCGTGAAGATTGAGAACCGTGTTCGGATGCTTCTCCGCCCAGTCGATTAGATTAATGCCGCTCGCGTTAATAACGACGTCGGGCCGGATATCCCCGATCGTGTCGACCACGAACATGCGCGAGCAGACGTCGAAGTCGGGAAGATTAAGGCCCGTAACGAGATCGTTCGTCTCCTCCGGCGCGGATCCAAGATTCGCCGCGACGCGCGCGTTCACGCGGGGATCGTTCCACGACTGCGTAAGCGCGAGCCCAAGCGTCCCTTTCGAGCCGACCACGACGACTTTCATTTCTTCTCTCCCGCGTCCTTTTTTCCGTCGGAATCGCTCTTCTTCGCGCGCGGCGCCGGCTGCTTGACCGGCGTTTCCTCGCGCTTGCGCCGAGCGCGCGGCGCGGCCTGAACGGGCGCGGGCTCCGGCTTCTTACTCGGGGCCGACCCGTACGCCAACAGGAGCTCCGGCTCCGGATTCGGGAGAACGGCCGCGGACGTCAGGAAGCCGGGCCTGAGCGCGCTTTTGCCCGTCTCGACCGCGACTTCAACGTCGCCCAGACGGCCCGTAATGAGAAGGAGACCCTTGCCGCCCATCGAGTCGGTTACGTTAATGCGGTAAAGTGTTACTTCCGCGGCCTTTCCGGCGTAGTCCGCGGCGATAAACGCCGAGACGGCCGTCGACGTCTCGATAATACCGAGCGCGCCAACCCGTTCGGTCGGAGTCGGAATCGCGCCCTCGAGCGCCGGAAAGATCGCCAGACATACGCTCGCGACCGTGAGCCAGTCGACGACGGCGGGACCGGCAAGCGAACGCGCCGTCGCCATCGCGGCTTCTACGTCCGCGATCTTGCCGGAATAGACGATGAGATATTTGCCCGGGCAAATGGGACGCGCAATGTTGAGCTTAATCGACGCCGATTTCAGCATCGCGTCTTCGACCTGATACCCAATCCCGACGCTCGAGAGCTCGATCGCCCCCACCGCGATTTTTTCCGACATGGCCTCGTCCTCTGACGGTTCCTCTAAACACACGCGCGCCGAGACGTTCGGCGCGCCAAACTTCGCGATTCGCTCCCTAAATTCTACTCGGCGCGGAAGCGCGCGTCAAGCAAAAAGCGCCTTGCGGCTACAGGAGCGATTCCAGCGAGCGGTACGCGTCCTCGACGACGTCCTCCGGCGTCGTAACGACGTTGACGGGCTCGCCGTCGGCCCAGTTCTCCAGCGCCCACGCGGCCTTGTCGAGCGTCGACTTCGACATATTCACGCAGACGGACGGTTGCTCCGCGGGGAACAGGATCGTCTTATCGGGATTCTGCCGCCGGATGCGGTCGACCAGCTTCCATTCGGTTCCAATCGCGAGCGTCGCTCCGGCGGGCGCTTTCGACACGACGTCGAGCAGCTTCGTCGTCGAGCCGTATCCGTCCGCCATTTCGACGATATCGCGCGGCGCCTCCGGGTGGACCCAGAACTGCGCGTTCGGATACGCCTTTTTAATCCCCTTAATGACGGGCGCGCTGAAACGCTGGTGCGTCGGGCAAAATCCGTCCCAAAGAATAACGCGCGCGCGCTTAATCGCTTCGGGCGTCGAGAGGCCGAGCGGCTTGTTCGGACGCCACGTTACGATCTCTTCCGGCTTGACGCCAAGTTCGAGCGCGGTCGTGCGGCCCAGACGCGAGTCCGGCATGAAGAGGAGCTTCGGGCGTTTCGCAAACGCGTCCCGAACGACCTTTTCCGCGTTCGCCGACGTGCACACCGCGCCCCCGTTCCGACCGCAGAACGCTTTCGTTTCGGAAGACGAGTTGACGTACGTTATCGGCGTAAATTCGCTGAAATCGACCAGTTCCGAAAGCTGCTTTTTCCAGTCTTCCGCCTGCTCCGGCGTAATCATATCCGCCATGGGACAACCCGCCGTGATATCGGGCGCCATAACGACGGCGCGCCGGCCTCCGCGAGCGGCGATTCTTTCAGGACGGTTCATAAGCACGTCCGCCGTCTCGAGCATGAACTTCACGCCGCAGAAGAGAACCGTGTCCGCGGGCGACGCGGCCGCTTTTTTCGCCAGACCCAAGCTGTCTCCGACGTAGTCGGCGATCTCGACGACTTCGTCCGGAACGTAATAGTGCGCCAGAATCGCGAGCCGGTCCCCCGCTTTTGCGCGTACGGCGGCGATCTTAGCCCGAAGAACGTCGGACGAAAGCCCTGTGTAGTCGGTAATATCTCTCATTGTAATCTCTCCTGCGCCAAGAGTTGCGGCCGCCCGAACCGACCTTCGCTGTTGAATATGTTCGCCGTCGCGGCCCGGCCCTTAAAGGAGTCCTTCGCGCTCGTACCATTTCGCGGCGCGCGCGATTTTGCCGTCAAGCTCCGATCCAAAGTCGACGCCAAGCTGCGCCGCCGCTTTCGCGCCGGAACAGATCCACGGCCCGCGAACCGCTTCAATCGCTTTATTTAAGTCAAACGGCGGAATCTTGCCCCGAACGCGTTTATAAATCTCTCCGTAAACGCCCGCGCCAAGCACGCCAAGCGGCGGAACCCGGATCGCCGAAACGCGCGATCGCCCGTAAGCGGCCCCGATGAGCTTGCCAAACGTCGAAAATTTTATCGGCGACGCGGAACAGACAAAATAGACGCCCGCGCCGGAACACGTTCCGCGAAACCCATTGCTATCCGGCTCGAGCGGCGCGAGACTCGTCGGCGTAAGACGTTCGCCCCGCTCTTCGATCGCGATAAGCGCGTCGACGAGATCGTCGACGTAAACAAACGAATAGAACTGATCGCGATAGCCCGGCAGCGTTATCTTGCCGCCCTTTTTGACCATCTGAAAGAGTTTAAGAGACGCCATGTCCCCTTCTCCGAAGACGTAAGGGGGCCGCGCCACGGATATGGCGGCGCGGTCGGCAAACAGGAGGAGCTCGTTCTCGGCCGCGAATTTGCTCCGGCCGTACGGCGAAAGGGGACGCGGAAGATCCGTTTCGCGCCGGAGCCGGTAGGGCGCGTACTGCTCTTCTCCCGCCGGAACGGACTTCGGCTCGCGCAAGGCCGTTCCCGCGCCCGCGAGCGAAGAGACCGCGACAAGCCGCTTGCCGCCAAGATCCGCGCACGCCGACGCGACGTTGACAGAGCCCGCGCAGTTCACTTTCTGAAAGTCGCCAGGCCGCGTTTCCCGCGTGAGACCCGCCAGATGAAAGACCGCGTCGGCGCCGTCGATTCCGCGGCGAAGCGCCTCGAGATCGCTAAGATCGCCGTCGACAAAGGAAACGCCAAGCGCGGCGAGCGGCGCCCGGTTCGACTGCGGACGCGCAAGACAGACGACGCGCTTGCCGGCCTCGACAAGTTTAAACGCAAGCCTCCTGCCAATGAATCCGGTCCCTCCGGTTATGAAATAAGTTTCCTTCACGCAACGCCCCTTTTAAACAAGATTAGCGCGTACGGCGCGGTTATTGGCGAGTCAGATTTTCCAATTCGTCCTTACTGATCTTGCGCGGATGGCGGAGCCAGTCGGGGACGGGCACGATCTTGCCGGTCGGATCGACCGTAACCAGCTTGGTATGCCCGACGACGAGAAGCTCGTCGCCGCGATACAGTTTGTATTCGTGCGTCAGGCTCGCGCGGCCGAGTTTCGACGCGCGCGTCTTGAGCGTGAGCAAATCGTCGTACTCCGCGGGCTTATGATAGACGCAGTCGACGGCGGCGACCACCATTTTGACGTTCGCCTTTTCCAGATCGCGGTACCGCACGCCCGTGAGCGAAGACATGAGCTCCGTCCTGCCCATCTCGAAATAGGCGAAATAGTTGCTGTGATAGACGACGCCCATCTGGTCGGTCTCTTTATAGCGAACCCGAAACTGAATCGTTCCGACGGGCCCCTCGTCCGTTTCCTCGAGCGGAAGAACCTTCTCAACGCACATTATTTCTTCTCTTCCTTCGTCTCTTCTTCGCCGTCCTCTTTCTTGGCGGTCTCCTCTTCGTACTCGACGGGCGCGGGCCCGCCGATCGCGTCAAAGACGGCAAGCAGATTCAGAAGCCCCGCGACGACCGTAAAGATCGTGCTCACGTCGAGCCACGAGTGCAGACTGCGCGCGATATCGTTGGCGTCCGGCTGATTCGGACGCGTCTGGGACTCCGACGAAATGCGGGGCGGCGCAAAAGCGGTCGACGAAAAGGAGCCGTCGGCGTCGCCTGGGAAACGCGCCTGCCACAGCGCTGGAAGCGCCATAGCCCCGACGCACGCCTGCGGAACGAAGTACAGGCGTTTGTCGCCCGGCCGCCACGAGTAGTAGACCGTGCGCGCGAAATGAATCTGCCCCGACGCGGTTTGCGCCGTCGGCTCCGCTCGGTAAGAGCCCATAAAAAGACCCGCGAGCATAATCGGCCAGATGCAGATCGCAAAGAGAGCGCCCTTGAAATAGCGGCGCTGATACAGGTGCCCCGCGCCCGGAAAAAGCCACGCGAGAAGACCCGCGAGCGCCGGATTGCGAAGGTCGGGCTCGGGCGGCGCCGCAGGCGAAGGGCGGCGCGTCGTCGTTTCGGCCATGATAATTCGTCTCTCTTCTAATATTTCAAGCGGCTCGCCGAAAGAGGCGCGCCGCGGTTGAGTTCACGCGTTCCAGTACGCGGAGAAAACGCTGGCTCCGCGCCGTTAACCCTTCATTATAACCTTTTCTTCCTCTATTCATAGAAGGAAGAGAAGCAAAAAATTCGAGCGCGCGAACTCAGCCCGAGGCGCGGACAGAACGCAGCGAATACGAATGCGCGCAAGATAAAGGACCGCCGCAATAGGACGCGCGGATAATAACGGCCGCTAACTTTCCGAACGGCAAAAATATCTAAAGAAATTGCATAAGGACTCGACAAAGATTTTTTTCATGACTATAATAAAAGAAGGTGGGCTCGAGCGTCGTTTGGCGCTTCGGGCGTGGCGGTCAGTTAACCTTTTCGCTCCTGTAAACCAACTCGACATGAAAGAAAAACGGTACGGGTACGGCGCCTGGGAATATCGGTATATCTGCAAGAACTGCGGTCACGCGGTGCGCGCTCCCAAAAACGAGGAGCCGTGCAGCGTGTGCGGCGGCGATTTTGGGCCGAAAATTTCCGTACGAAAACTCTATCTGGAGGCGGAAAAGCCGTTCGAAACGGTCGAAGTCGAGTATCCGCTCCCGAAAACGTTCTTTGAGCGGATTAAAGAGGCGCTGGGATTCAAGGTCGAGCAGCGGTTTGGCGTACGTGAAGAGAAACGCCGCCCGAGCCGGCGCTGGAGATGGCAGACGCACGCCGAAGTCGAGGAGGAATCAGGCGTCGTGCGCCACGAGGATTTCATCTGACCGGCGCCGTCAAACGCGCCTAAAGCCGAAACGAAAACGCGCAAACGAGGCTCCCTCTTTTGCGCCTTTTTTATTTTCCCCCCTGTTGCGAGCGTAAATCTGTGATAGAATAATTCAGCCGTTGGAAATTCGTTCCCGCGGCGAATCGGGGCGTAGCGCAGCCTGGCTAGCGCATCTGCTTTGGGAGCAGAGGGTCGCACGTTCAAATCGTGTCGCCCCGACTTCTTTCTTCTCTTCTCAGGGTTCCTCTGGCTTTCCTTTTTCAGAAGAGTATTTCTTTGCGCATGGCCAACGTCACACAGTTTCGGCGTCGATTGTTGCTCTCTCCATGGTGGAAGTCGTTATTGAAAGAGACTTCTCGGATTTATCTACTTTTATCATCCGCATTAGTCTGAACCGCTGGCCCTATTGAACTTTTTTTCATTTCCCTCTCGAGCCGAATTAACTCACGAATTTCGGCAAAGTGCGTCTGAGTAAACCACAGTTCATTGTCGTCATCAATCGAAATGCACACATAGTCGCCAGTCTCAATATCCGTATCAACTTTAGTAAGAAAAGCCTCGCGTACTTTTTTCATAATCTCACTATTTCCTCTGAACCTACGATATACCGCTGAGCAATTAGGGCACAGGCAGAGGTTTATGGGCTCCAATTCCTTTTTCGGCTTCAAAAACACTTCTGTTGCCAGAAAGTTGAAATTGGCACTATGACAGAGCTGGCAAGCAAATACGAGGTTGTTCCCTTCAAGTCGGTACATATTCTGCAAATATGCTCTTACTTCTTTGGAACGACTGCTGACGCGAACACTTTGCATTCGTTCCTCATATCGAACGGGAACTGCATAGTTCAACATCTCGGCGGCATGTTTCCGCAACGACTCCCAGCTTCGCACATTATGCGAAGGGAACGAAGGCCGTATTTCTTCAGTGACTTCTACATAGCTACCGGTTTTGGCAAAACGTGCGTTCAAATCTGCTGTTGAGATCCCAAATCGACGCATCAGTTCTCTTTCGAAATACGCTTCCAGCGTCTCTGACGAAACTTTCTTCTTCAGATCTTCGACTTCATCAGCTTCAGTTCTCTTAAACCCCAAGAGCTCGAAGATGACAGAATCCGGGTTGATTTCCCCATAGATGGATGTGTTTAAATCGTGCTTAAAAATACACCTTGGAGATACGAGTTCGTCAGATTCTGTGAACAACCATTCACCACTCCATCTGCGCATACCTTCATCTTCTCCGCGAAGGATATGAATCATCTCACATGGTTCTTTTTCCAAGTCTGGAATGGTGTTGCCACTAATATTCACCCATCCGCGCAGTCTTTTTTCATTGGCAACCAACACTTTCATAATCGTCTGTGACTTCAGCGCCGCATCCTCTTCTCTGGGATTCTTCCAAATATACTTCAGAACTTCCTTTAAAGAGTCAATTGACAGTTTCCAACGAAAATCGTCTGTCGTCCACCATGTCGGCGATTGTCCACGATTTGTGGTATCATATGTGCCTTCCGTAACGTCACTTCCTACCAGTAAAGAGTTGCACACTCCCAGCTCAGTTAGTTTTTGTTCGTCTATACCGTAAGATTCATAAAAGGGCAAGTCAACAAAAAAAACATTTTCGTCGACATTACGATAATAAGCCTCTATATTTATCTTTTCGGAAGTAATCGGAACAAAAATGCGAACAGAATGGGCGTTTCGCATTTCACCGTCTGTGCAGCGCAACTTCAGTTTCTCTCGTATAATCCGAGAGGCATCATTCCTGTAGTCGTAGAGTTTGACATATTTCAGTAACGCTTTTATATCGTCTATATGTTGTTTTTCATTAAAAACAAAACCACGACCATATCTTTTCTCAATATTTTTGATAAAAAGATCGTCCCCATTCGGCTTTGTAAGACGAAGAGTCGTATCAAAAAAGAGGTGGCAGCGGTTATATATTTTCTCATTCACAAAATGAATATCTGTGCTATGGATATTCGGTGAAGGTAAAAAAACATTCGGGACGTAGGTTTCACCTTCTTTTCTGAAAGGTGCGACGAAGATTCCCGACTCTGTCTTGATGATATCGGCAGTGGCCAAGTTTAGCCCGTATTTTACGTGGGAAAACGCCGCGGGGATGTTTTTAAACATTTCGTACAATTTAACGAGCCAGTCGTCTGTCTGTTTTGTCAGGAACTTCGGATTTGAGGCAAAATAAGTATGCAAGCCTTCTGGATAGACGACCGGTATGTTTAGTTCCTTAGTCATATACTCAAACACGTACATATATTCACGGTTTGTCCTTGTCAGGCACATTGGGAGCCAATAGTGCTGACGACCGTCATTGATCAGTTGTGTCAACAAACTATCCGTGAACACTTTTGTCAGTGGTTCCGATCGAGATATTTTTGCAGATTTTGCATATATGTATTTCCCTGACTTGCTCGGTATGACGGCTTCTGAAAGGAAAAGGGTTTTAACCGTTTCATAAAGTGGCCGAAACAAATTGAAATACTCAAACTTATCCTCAGAAATCGGAAGAATCTTTACAAAGCTCATATTGAACTTTCCGGACTCTTTTAACTCCAGAATACTTTCACGCAACAGAATCGCCGTTTCTTTCGCCAGTTGAATATTATCTTCATCCTCAGCGGGAATGCTGCTCCGGTTTGGGGTGGTACGGTATGGTCCTTGTACAATAAAATCGAGCTTGCTTTCCGTTTCTGTAGGAAAATAAACCGAAACATACGGACTCTTTGCTTTTATGCACTGATAGGAACCATCCTTATCCTGACGGATGGGAAATGCAATATCGACCGTCCTCTGTGCATACTTCTGAATAGGACGGGAAAATTTCAGATAGGAGACTGTCTCCTCTGAATTCCCGTCACTCTTTTTCCCATCCATCGTTCCATACGCAGAGACCAGAAGACAGTGATCGTTAATCTCTTTCTTGTCCAGCGAATACTTGCCTTCTACTGGTTCTTCTTCCAATTGAATCTGGTATTCTATCAGTTTAAGTTTTTTCATGAACAAGAGCGTAGTGATACCCAAGTTCTCCAGTTTACGTGAAAGAGTTTTGATGAGCGATTCTTTTGTTGGAAATCCTGAAAAAGGCCGTCCTACAGCATAGGGAAAAACAAATCTTGTCGTATACTCTTTAGGTATCTCCTCTTCTGAAATGTCCTCAGGATGAGTAAAGCCCAAAATCTTTGCCGCAAACGACTCAGTATCAGCGTTCACCTTTTCCCGGAAATGATTAGGAGCGCTGTACAAGAACACAGTGTCACATATGCCAAAGACAGATTTGAAGCCAATTCCAAACTCGCCAATCTGATTCAGATCATCAACTTTGTCTGATTTTCCGATATCGCACAATCCCTGTAGGTTTGCTGTCGTGAAAGGCTTCCCGTCATGGAAGACCTCCAGTCGGTCGGGATACTGAATAAACTTGATTCTCGTTGCATCTGCGTCTTCTGCATTTTGCAGAAGCTCATAGACAAAGTGAGATTTGTCGGTGTACAGCTGGATAATTCGCTCCAATGCACGGTAAAGCATGTCGTCTTTATTCTGGCCATTCTTAACATCGGCTACAATGTTACTCATAACTCAACCTCGCTTTACTTCAATGATCCCGTTTGCGATTAAGGCGGTGTGAATATCAGCACGGGAGGTACGATTATTGATCTCGTCCACTTTGGCTTGATACTTTTCAGTTGCCGCGTTTAATTCACTCTGGAACATCCGGCGAATCTTCTCTTCAAAAGCGTCGCGTATCTTCTGTTCCAGCGTCCTTTTGCGGTTACGATAATTACTGCTGATACTCTCCAGCTTGTAATTGACGACGCTTTGGATACCGGCAAGATAATCCGCCCTTTCTTGTTGCCAGAGGGCAACATGTTTAGCTTCCAACCCTGTCCAAGTATCCTTATTGACGACGCCTGTCATTGCCGAGGTGTCTGCCTCCTGTAAAATATCCGTAAAGTCTGCCGCTATTAAGTCATTCTCGCAAACAGGGACAACTTTAAACATTGGATTCAAGCCAATATAGCTCCACGCATAGATAGAGAAAGGATACGAGCCTTCTGGAAGACCGTCAGTAAAATAATCCAGATGAATGAATGAAACGTTATTAGTCGCATAGCGCCTCGCAGCCTGTTTTACTAACGGGTGCATGGGAGTAATAAAAAATGCCTTCCGTTCATTTGACGCCGTCTCAGATGAAAATGTCAGTTGATGCATAGGATTCTCGCTCTTCAGATAGTTCTCCCATCTGCGTTTAAGAGCAGACTTGATATCAGACAGCTTACGAAAATCCTCCAACAAAGTTACTCGGGCTTCTTTACTTAAACGGATCTGTTTTAACTCCGACGAACCAATGATGTACTGGCCTTCGCCAAGGCAATCTGTAAGATATCTCTCTACAAGCCTTTGGATATTTTGCGGTGAAATCCAAGGGCTATCTGCATCCCTGATTTCCTTCGCTGTCGTATAGTTAGAAAGATCAAAACCGAACAACGCATGTTCTTCATCTTCCAGTTTGGTCAACTCCTGCATCCGGCGGATTTCATTGTCGGTCATCTGCTCTAGCTTGATCTTGCGTTCTTCATCGGTAAGGGAGGAAGCGTTGATTGCAATCTTCTCTATCTTGGCGCCAATCTCGCCGAGTACTTCTTCGCACTCGCCGATGCTGCGCTCAAATATACCAATACGCATGAGACAGCGAGTATAAATATCTGCGTCTACCGTATCCGCCGTGATAATGTTGTAGATATTAACTGCCTCACTCTTCTGGCCGCGACGGTCAATGCGACCGATGCGCTGTTCGATCCGCATGGGATTCCACGGAAGATCATAGTTGATCATCGTATCGCAGAACTGGTAGTCCAAGCCTTCAGAACCGACTTCTGTAAAGAGAAGGACGTCGAGCGCTTCCGAATTGTTCTTATCATATTCGAAACGCTCTCGCAATTTTTGGCGATCCTTATCCTTAATACTGCCGTTGATCTGTGCAACACGGTAATTCAAACCGAGAAACTTTTTCTCCAAATAATTCAGCGTATGTCGAAAGGAACTGAACAGAATAATCTTGTTGTTTTCCTGCCTCTGTTTCTCGTTGACGATCTTTAAAACACTTTCTAACTTAGGGTCTTCTTCCGGCAGCTGATCGGCAAGACTCAACACATGCTGTGCTAGAGCGGTCAAAGTGGATGTGGCTTTTGCATCCAGATCATATCCGTCGATATCAATGTCCGGGTCGTCGACCACTTGATCAAACCGTTTTTTGACTAAGTCGCGGATATGAGGAGCTAAGCCAAAGATGCAACTGGCGGCCTGTCTACGAATCGTACTCATCAAAAAAGGAATATTGCGCATACTGTGAAGCTTTGACAGCGCTTCATATTCAAATCTCAACAGTTCGTTATGCAGTTCGTACTGTTGAGGCGTGAAGCTAGTCTCCACCGTATGGGAACGGCGGATGCAAAAGTCTTGAATATCCTTTCTGCGCGTGCGGTTGAGCATGGAGTTGAGACTATGCAGGGATTCAACATCAGAAATCAGCTTTACGCGTTCTTCACGGCTAAAGTCCTGCTTCTCTAATCGAGAGAGTACGTCGGTATAGATTGGATTCTTGGCGATGACATTCTCGCCCCATTGCGTGGACTTGATATTACGCAGCGCTTCGGCTGCGAGCTCCCTCCAGCTTTTTCCTGCGCCCCGGATAGCATGAGAGGCTTGATAAACATACTCATTGGGACGGGTCATCAGACGGAACACGTCTTTGTCCATAATGACGTCAGGTCTGAGCACGTTCAACAACGTGAAAAGATCGTCGTCGCTGGTTTGCAGCGGTGTAGCCGTCAGCATTAAAACAGCGTCCGCATGCTCACAGAAATAACGGACACATTTATAGGCAAAGGCTTTATCCTTATCAAGACTTCCGTTGCGAATATGGTGCGCCTCGTCAACGATAACAAGATCAAAATGAGGAGCGGGATCAAGGTCCAGCAAACCGTATTGTTTCCCTCTGCGTCCCTCTTCACCCTCATACACACGACTATCCAAAACAGAATATGGAATGATTGCCTTGTTATACCGTTCCGGCCACTCCTCATCCCTGTGGACGTCGGAAATCGCCTGCCGCAGAACATTGCCGTCAAGAGGAATGAAGTCCTCGTCGAAACGCCGCATTTCTAGTTCCCACTTGCGCTCTGCCACTAGGGGTTTTGGACAGACGATCAGTATGTTATTCAGTTCGTTCCGAGCCTCAAGTTCCTTAATGATCAGACCAGCTTCAATTGTTTTACCTACGCCGACACTATCGGCAATCAGAATCCTTGGCTCATCCGATTTAATCAGTTTTAACGCCGGGCGGAACTGATACGGTACAAAATCTATTCTTGCCGCATTGAGAGAATACAGATTACCAGCGGATGGATTGTTGATTTCATATGCCGTCAGATTACTCTGCAGCGTGTTCAAATCTATCCAGTTGTATGCAGGAGTTTGATCGATTTTCTGAATCTGACCGTCGTAGAATGTCTTAATGTCTCCATCAACGAAGACTTCATATCGCTTAGTACCGTTTATATCCGTGACGGAGAAAACCAAGCCTTTGGTATCCGGACTACCAGTCAGGAATACTTGATCCCTTTCCCGAATATCTCCAGCTTTGCAGTCAGATTCCGTTGTTTTAACAACATTTTCTTCTTCAAAACCAGCAGAAAAATTAGTGGTCGCAATACCCTGTCTGAATTCTTCAATTCCCTTCGTGTACTCGTGCGCCGCAATGACATTTTCGAAAAAAGCCAGAATTGTATCGATGTCCGAGATCACTACGTCCTTATCGGTAACAGACCCGGAAAGATGCGCCCAGTTGTTGCGCACTTTCATCATATCCCGGACGCACTGACGGTCCTTGGTAGGAAGATAAGCAAATGAACGCATATCATACCATGACTTATCGGCAACACGGAGTAGCGCTGCAAGGTCCAGATCTTCCAGCTTGGAACATCCTTTTTCATCTGCGTACTGACGTTGCACAAAGGACAAATTGTCCATTACGCATACCTGCCACCAATTCTCGCCTAAACGGGGAAGCATTTTTCCAAGCCATGCACAAAGTTCCTTTGTCGCAAAGTGCAGGTACTCATGCATTTTACTGATTATGGTCTGTTCGTTCATCTGGCGTTATTTGAATAAACTTTTAAAAAATGTCGCGCAAATGCGGCGCCGTCAAACATTCATGCTGTAAGAAGGCGCCAATCAAAATCAAGTAACACGGGAAACAACCGTCGTTTCGTTACAACGCGGCTGGACGCCTCTTTATCTTATGGCCTGTAGCGTCAAAGAGTCAGATTGCCAGCACATGCGCCAGATAGGAGTATATCTGAGTTTTTAGCAGGGTCAAGTTTTCCGTAACGTTTTTAAAAAATTCTTTAACCTTCATTTTTATGCTGAAAACGATAGTTTCTACTTATTCGTCACGAGTATTCAGAATTTCAAGCCAACTAACCCATGCGATAATTCGTATTCTCAAACGTCCAAAAAGACGCTGAGTCAAGCCATGAAAATGCGTTGTGCATTGAGACGGCTGTTCCGCTAAAAGAACCAACGGAAACGTTTCATTCAGAGCCAAGCGGGCGCGCGAACCGCAAGTCCCGCCGACGTAATTAGCCGCTTACGCGTTTGGGCGCCAGTCGACGGTCGCTTCTCTGGAGATTTTAACGCCGTCTCCCACTTCGTCGAACGCGAGAAACGCCGCGTCGGGAACCGCGGTTTTGACCGCGTCGCGGAGCGCGTAGCGAATCGCCTTTCCGGTCAGTACGACGGGCGTAACGCCGGGCGCGCGCGCCGCTTCCACGCCGTCGGCAACGGCGCGCGCAAGCGTCTTTTGGTCCGTCGCGGAAAGTATGAGCGTGGGCGCGCCCGCTTCCCCGACGCCGAGCGCGGCGGCGAGCGCGTCTTCCGTTTCCGGCTCGAGCATAACGACGCGCAGCGCGCCGTCCGCGTCCTGATACTGCGCGGACAGGAACCTCGCCATGCGCGCGCGGACATATTCGAGCGCGCGCCAAAGATCGGCGTCCGGCTCGCTTAAATTCAAATCGCCGAGCGCTTCGAGAATCGCGTCGAGCCGGCGAATCGAAACGCGTTCGCGCAGGAGCGCCTGCAGAACGTTCTGAATGCGCGCCAGTCGCGCGACGGCCGCGCGCTTATCGTCCGCCTCGTTCTCGCCGAGCGCCTCGGCGACGAGCGCCGGCTCCGTCTCGCGCAGCCGTTCGATCAGCCGTTTCGCCGCGTCGCGCGTGAGCAGATTCGCCGCCTCGCGCCGCGCCGCGTCGAGCGCCGTCTTCTCGACGACGTCGCCCGGCGTCCAGATTTCGTAGCCTTCGGCTCGCGCGACGTCTGCTTCGCGGTCGTCGATCCAGTACGCGCGCGCGCCGGAGCCGGGCGCGGTCGTCTGGAGCCCGCGAATCGGTCCGCAAAAGCCCGGATCGACCGCAAACGAAAGTTGAGGATACGCCACGCCGAGCGCGACCCGGTCGCCGCGCACAAGCACGGCAAACTGATTCTCGTCGAGCGCCGCGTCGTCGCGCACGCGCACCTTCGGAAGCGCCAGTCCCAGTTCCGAGGCAATCGCGCGCCGAATCGACCGCACGCGTTCCAAGAGGGACGGTCCGTCGTCCGGATCGGCGATCGGCACGAGCCCGACGCCAATTTCAATCGTCATCGGATCGACGTTCAGACACTTCTCGACGTCCTCGTCGTCTCCGTTCTTCTTTTTGCCGCCGGTCTTTCGGCTCTTTTCTTCGCCCTTGCCGCGTTCGGGCTCTTCGACGGCGCTCTTGCGGGAAGTCGCCCACGCGAGCGCGAAACATCCGCACGCGAGCGTAACGAGGGGCAGGACGGGCATGCCGGTAAACGCCATCGCGGCAAGGAAGATTCCGGTCGCGATAAGAACGATCGGCCGGCCGAACGTCTGAACGAGCGCCGCGTTTGAGACGTTCTGCGAACGCGAGGAACGCGCCACGAGCAGCCCGGTCGCCATGGAAATGAGAAACGCGGGAATCTGAGAGACGAGCCCGTCGCCGATTGTGAGTTTCGAATAGAGCTCCGCCGCTTCTCCGATCGAGAGGCCGCGCTGCGCCACGCCGATACAGAGCCCGCCGATGATATTGATCGCGACGATCGCCAAGCCCGCGATCGCGTCCCCGCGGACGAATTTACTTGCGCCGTCCATGGCGCCGAAGAAATCCGACTGCTCCGCGAGTTCTTCACGCGCCGCTTTCGCCTCTTCCTCGGTAATATTGCCCGCGTTCAGGTCGAAATCGATCGCCGACTGCCGGCCGGGCAGCGCGTCGAGGGTAAACCGCGCGGACACTTCGCTGATGCGCGTCGCCCCTTTCGTAATAACGACGAACTGAATAATAATAAAGATCAAAAAGATCACGCCCCCGACGACGAGATTGCCGCCGGCGACGAACCGGCTGAACGCGTCGATGACTTCGCCCGCGTCCCCCTGCGTCAAAATGAGGCGCGTCGTCGAGACGTTGAGAACCAGCCGAAAGAGCGTCGTCGTGAGAAGGACGGTCGGAAACGCGCTGAACTCGATCGGCTTGCGAATAAAGAACGTCGTAATAAAGACGGTCGCCGCGAGCGCAAGATTGAACGAGAGGAGAAGGTCCATGAGCCCGTTCGGGAGACGGAAAAGAATCGCCAGAACGCTGACCGTCGCAAATGCCGGCAGCGCCGCGTCCCGCCAATGGAAACTCTTTAAAAGACCGTTCATACTACCCCGAATCCCTTTGACCTCTCGCTAAACCGCGCGCGTTCCGAACCGCGGACCGCGCAAAAGTCAGACGAAAGACGCGTCGCAAAAGAGCGGCGCGCCGTCGGGGTAGTATAGACTGTTAGTCGGCTTGACGCAAGTTCGATTTTTCCCTTTTCCTGCGCGGGGCCGGCTCCGAGTCCGACTGTAAGAAGCGTATGGAAATACAGAAAAGAAAGATAACGGCGATTACGAGCATGTACGCCTTAATATCGGACAGATTCCCGCCCGATCCGAACGGAACGGGGCCGGCGTCCGCCGTCTCTTCGGCGGCGCCGTCAACCGTCGGCTCGCCTTCCGCCGGCGCGCCCTCTTGCGCGAGTTCCGATTCCGGCGCGCCCTGACTCGGTTCGCCGCCGTCTAAATGGGGCGAGTACGAGACGGGCGCAAGCTGTACGTCCAAGTTCGTCGAGCTCGTCGCGGCGCGTTCCATCGCCGTCTGAGGAACGACTTTCGTATCGGCGGCGGCCAAAACGCGCATCGCCAAACGGGACCGCGCGTAATCTTCGAAATCGTTAAAGGAATCTTCGGCGATGAGTTCCGGACGTTCGACTCCGAAATTGCGCTGCGCGACGACGAACGACGTCGAGAAGATCGGGGGCGACGGCGGGAGTTCGCCGCCCGAACGCAGCAGCCGATCCTGAGCCGCGCGTTTGACCGCGTTCTCCGCGGCCAGCATACTCATGCCCTGGAACGACGCAGCGGTCAGCTGGTCGCCCGGCGACATATAGACAGGACGCGTCGAAATCGGCAGAACGCCTTCCGCGGCGAGCGCGGCGTCCATTTTCTCCTCGGCCCTCTTCGCTTCCGGAATAGCGCGTTCCTCTTCCCCGACGATCTCGGCGATCGCCTGTTCGCGCGCGGACCCCGCGCCGCGCCGGAACGGCGACGCGCCCGAACGGTTCGCAAACCGCAGTTCGTCCCGCGCCCGGAGATTCGCCGCCTCCAGCATCGCCTGCGTCAAAAAGACCTGCATGCGCGGCCCGCACGTTCCCATCGTGCTCTCGCCGTCGGAACCCCAAATAATCCCGGCAAGTTCGCCAAAGCTGTTGAAGATCGGACCGCCCGAATCGCCCTGACGGACTCCGACGTTAATCGACATCGTCTCATAGAGGAGGTCGGCCGCGTCCGCAGCCGACGGATCGGAGTCTTTGTCGCCGGCGCGCTTTTCGACGACTTCCACTTCCCCGGCCTTTTTCGCTTCTTCCGAAGCGCCGGGCTTATCGGCGTCCCCCTGCGGCTTGCCCTGCTCCCCTTCGAGCGCCAGTCTTTCGGACGGCTTTCGGACGGCGACGTACGTCGTCAGTTTGCCGCGGCTCATTTTGAATTCGTCGAGCGCGTGCGGCGGCCCGTACCCTCCGACCCAGAACGTCTCGCCCAGACGGGGCCACTGGCGCGAAATCGGGAGCGGCGTGAGGCCGCGCGGATTCTCGATGACGAGCGCCGCGAGATCCCACATTGGGTCGTGCAGAATGACGCGCGCGCGGTACGCGCGGTCGGGAAAGACGACCGAAATCTCTTCCGGCGCTTCGTTAACGACGTGCCAGTTCGTGAGAACGATTCCCCAGTCGCGGTATTCGGAGACGTACGAGCCCGTCCCGTAGCTGTAGGGTATGGAGAGAACGCCGTCGGTTTCGCTCTGAATCGGCGCCGAACGGCAGATTATTTTGGCGACGGAGGGGAAATACGTTTGAACGCCGGCCCTGTTCGGGCGGAGATTCGCTTTCGTCGGCTCCTTCTCGCGTTCTTCCGCGCGCGGCTCCGCGGGAAAGAGAGTCGGCTCCGCCGGCGGAGCGGGCGTTCTGACCGAGGCCGCCCCGTTAGGAATGTCGGCGCCGCGGCTCGCGTCGGACGACGCGTCGGACGCGCCGACTGAAAGGGCCGGGGTGAGAAACGCGGTCAAAAGGACCGCAAACAGGAAATCGAACGCGCGTTTTGTCGGTTGGTATACGTTCAAAACAGAAGCAACCTGCATGTGGCAAGAAATGTGTTTTTATCTTGGACGCGCCCAATGCGGACGCGGATTGCGCGGGGAACTTGAACCCGGCGGCGCAACGCCCATATTATACGCCCAATATTGAAAATACGACGCGTCAAACCCGCCCCTGACCGCTATTTTCTCAACTTGAAATCCGGCGCTTTCGGCGACTTTGATACGTCTTGCGCATATTTCCAAATTTGCTTTACTGTTATCGTACGAGTTTTCGCAAAAAATCATCTTTTCCGAACCCCGGCGGGGCGTAAAAGGGAAAGATTCGGTGAATTTTGCGGTTTAAAACGACGATAAGACGAAAACGGCTGCGTCCCGGTCGAAACGCTCAAAGAGCGCCGTCCGCGCGCCGCGGCCTATGCGTCAAAAATTACCTACCTGCGAGGATTAAAAAGTCCATGAAAAAAACGTTCCTTTTTCTGTGCCTGACAGCCGTTGTATGCGGAACGCTCGTCTTCGGATGCAATTCCAAGAGCGGAAAGCGCGATTTTCTCAACGTTTCCTACGATCCGACGCGCGAACTCTACGACGACTATAATAAGATGTTTGCCCAACACTGGCTCGAAACGACCGGCGAGACCATAGACGTTGAAAAGAGCAACGGCGGATCCGGCGCGCAGGCGCGCGCGGTCGTGTCGGGCCAGCCGGCGGACGTCGTTACGCTCGCGCTCGCGTCCGACGTCGACGTCGTCGCCGCGGCCGGCCTCTTCTCGCCCGGCGCGGAAGATCCCGAAAGCGACGCCTATTGGCAAAAACGGCTCCCGAACAACAGCTGCCCGTACACCTCCACGATCGTTATTCTCGTTCGCGAAGGGAATCCGAAAAATATCAAAGATTGGGACGACCTCGCGCGCGACGACGTCAAAGTCGTAACCCCGAACCCGAAAACGTCCGGCGGCGCGCGCTGGAACTACCTCGCGCTCTGGGGCTACGCGCTCGATAAGGCGCTCGCCGAAGACGGCGGCCTCGACGCCTTTAAGAGCGGAAAGCTCTCGCAGGAGAAGATCGACGCGGCTCAGGACGCGGCGTTCGAATTCACGAAAAAAGTCTTTACGAACGCGTTCCAGCAGGGCATGCAGTCGGGCGCGCGCGGCGCCACCGACGACTTCGTTAAGAACGGGCTTGGCGACGCGTTCCTCGCGTGGGAAAACGAAGCGATTCTCGCAAAAGAATTTGCGAAAGACGGCGCGTTTGAAATCGTCGTCCCCTCGCTGACCGTTAAAGCGGAGCCGCCCGTCGCCGTCGTCGATACGGTCGTCGACCGGCGCAAGACGCGCGATATCGCGGAAGAATACCTCAAGTTCATGTACGAGCCGCAGGCGCAGGAGCTCATCGCGAAGCGTCATTACCGGCCGTACGACGAAGAGGTTCTCGCGAAATACCGCGATAAGTTCCCGGAAACCAAGCTGTTTACGGTCGACGAGATTTTCGGCGGCTGGAAACGCGCCCAGAAAGAGCATTTTGACGACGAGGGAATCTTCGATAAAATGCTCCTCGAATTCGCGAAGACTGTAAAATAGTCCTCAAAAGGTTGACGTTATGAGAATCGTTCAGCGAAGCGTTCTGCCGGGCTTTGGAATTACGATGGGGTTCACGATCACGTATCTGTGCCTCATCGTGCTCATTCCGCTATCGGGCCTGTTCGTCGTAACCGCCGACGTTTCGTTTGCGGAAATTAAGCAGATCATGTCGAATCTGCTCGTCAAACGCGCGTTCTATCTGACGTTCCGCTCGTCCTTTATCGCGGCGTGCGTCAACGCGTTTTTCGGGCTGGTCGTCGCGTGGACGCTCGTGCGGTACCGATTTGTCGGGCGCAGAATTCTCGACGCGATGGTCGATCTGCCGTTCGCGCTCCCGACGGTCGTGTCCGGCGTCGCGCTCGCGCGTCTGTACTCCGATTCCGGATGGCTCGGACGCGCGTTCGCCGAAAACGGGTCTGGAACCCGATTTCTGCATAACGTCGGATCTTGGCTTCAGGCGACCGGCTTGCCCGGCGTCGAAAGCGCGGGCGCGAAACTCCTCGCAAGCGATTCCTTTCCGATTCGCAATACGGAATTCGGCATAACGCTCGCGCTCATCTTTATCGGGCTGCCGTTCGTCATTCGGACGCTGCAGCCGGCGATCGAAGAGCTCGACCGGGAAACGGAAGAAGCGGCGGCAAGCCTCGGCGCGACGCGCTGGCAGACGTTCCGCCGCGTCCTCTTCCCGACTCTGCTGCCCGCGCAAATCAGCGGGTTCGCCATGGCGTTCGCGCGCGCGCTCGGGGAATACGGCACCGTTATTTTTATCGGCGGCTCCCTGCCCGGCAAAACGCAGACGATTTCATACGTTATTTACGAAAAAGCGGAAGAGAACAATCTCGTCGCCGCGTCGGTCGTCGCCGTCGTTACCCTGATTATCTCTTTTCTGGCGCTGCTCGTTATTAACTTGGTTCAGGTCTGGGCCAATCGGCGCGTTATTAAAAACGAATAGCGCCCCGTTCCGAATCCTTTGCGAAAACGCCCCGATATCGAAACGCCGTATCGGGGCGTTTTTTTGTCCGCGAACGGCGAGGTCTGGCGCCGCGTATTCGTGGGCCTCTTTCAATTCAAAGGCGCGTTTTTTTTAGCGGACTCCGTTTGCTCGGAATCCCTCGGAAAATTCATTCTGCAATTCCGCGCATTCTGTTCTCTCCCATTCCGTTGCGCCGGCGCCCCGTTGAAAAGAAACCGCTTTTCGATTAGAATACGCGGGAATTTGTGCGGCCCGGCACGTCGGCGCGCCGAACGTCGGTTGCGCGGACGCGGGCTTAATCTCCGAATGGAAAGAAAAGGTAACTATGTCCCTGTTTAACGCTCGCCGAGCCGTCGTCGCGGCGCTTGCCGCGGTCGCCGCGTTCGCCGCGGTCAACGTTTCGGCTCAGGCCGCGGATCCGCTCCGCGCCCCTTGCTATCCTCTTATTGCGCAGGATCCTTATTTCAGCGTTTGGTCTAATACCGATCAACTCGCGGAATCCTGGCCGGTTCACTGGACGGGCCGCGTCAACGCGCTCGTCTCTTACGTTCGAATCGACGACAAACCGTACCGCCTTATGGGCAGACCGACGGAATTCGAAAAGCAGGCGCCCGCGCTTCCGCAGACGGACGTCGCCGTGCGCGCTACGAATACGACCTACTCCTTCGAAGGGGCGGGCGTAAAAATCACCCTCCGCTTTACGAATCCGAATCTTCCGGACGATCTCGACGTCTTCTCGCGCCCGGCGACCTACGTAACGTGGACCGCCGTCGCGACCGACGGTAAAGAGCACGACGTCGACGTCTACTTCGACGCGACCGGCGAGCTGTGCGTCAACGAACCGAATCAGGAAATCGTCGCCAAAGAATTCAAAACGAACGCGCTCAGCGTCTTAGGATTCGCCACGAAAGAGCAGCCGGTCCTCGCCAAAAAGGGCGACGACCTCCGCATCGACTGGGGCACGTTCTACGTCGCCGCCGATAAAGCCGACGACGACGTCGAAATGGGCGTCTACGCCGATAAAGCCGCGCGCGGATCCTTCGTTGCCGACGGCGATCTTCCGGACGACGACGAAGTCGAAAAGATTTCGTTCCCGCGACGCGCCGACGACGAATGGCCCGTCCTCGCCGTTACCTTTGAATTAGACGACGTTAAAGCGAACCCCGTCTCCAAGAGCCTCATTCTCGCCTACGACGACGAATACAGTCTCGTCTACCTCGGCGAAAAGGTCCGACCCTACTGGCGCCGCGACGGAAAAGACGCGCCCCAGATGCTCGACGAAGCGAACGCGCAGTACGCCGAACTCATGAAGCGCTGCGAAGAATTCGACGCCAACCTTTGGGCGCGCGCCGAGAAAGCCGCCGGCGAGAAATACGCGTCCCTCTGCTCGATCGCGTATCCGCAGTCGATCGCCGCGCACAAGCTCGTCCAGCTCAAGTCGGGCAAACTCCTGCTCGTCTCGAAAGAGAATTTCAGCAACGGCTGCGCCGCGACCGTCGATATTCTCTATCCGACCGCGCCGCTCTTTATCGTCTACAGCAACGAGCTCCTCAAAGCGACGCTCGCGCCCGCGCTCGAATACGCCAAGAGCGGACGCTGGCGGTTCCGGTTCGCGCCCCACGATTTAGGAACCTATCCGCTCCTCAACGGTCAGGCGTACGGCGGCGGAGAACGCTCGGAAGAGAACCAGATGCCCGTTGAAGAATCCGCCAATATGATTATTCTGGCCGACGTCATCGCGCGAACCGACGGCAACGCCGACTTCGCCAACGAATACTGGAATATTCTCTCCGACTGGGCGGAATACCTGCTCGACAAAGGACTTGATCCGGAAAATCAGCTCTGCACCGACGACTTTGCGGGCCACCTCGCGCACAACGCGAACCTCTCGGTCAAAGCGATCGTCGCGCTCGCCGCGTTCGCCGATCTGTGCGAAATGAACGGCAAGAACGTCTCCGCCGAACGCTTCCGGATGCACGCCGAAGATTTCGCGAAAGAATGGGTCAAACTCGCCGACGCGGGCGACCACTACAAACTCGCGTTCGACCGCGACGACAGCTGGAGCCAGAAGTACAACTTGATCTGGGACAAGCTCCTCGAGCTGAAGCTCTTCCCGGCCTCGGTCGCCGAAAAAGAGCTCGCCTACTACAAGAGCAAGACCAACAAGTACGGGCTCCCGCTCGACAACCGTTCCGACTACACCAAGCTCGACTGGGAAGTCTGGACCGCCACGCTCGCCAACGACCGCGAAGGATTCGACGCCGTTATGAACCCCGTCTACGAATTCGTCAACGCCACGCCCAACCGCGTCCCGCTCACCGACTGGTACTTCACCAGCACGGCGAAACAGCGCGGATTCCAGGCGCGCGCCGTAGTCGGCGGCGTCTTCATTAAGATGCTCGAAAAGTAAGCGGACGCCTATCGGCAAACGCTTTTCCCAAGCGGAAAAAAAGAACGCGTCGGAATCGACTCCGGCGCGTTTTTTTTATTGGGAGGAATAAAAGCGCAAACGCCGCGCCGCAAAGGATACCTCCGCGCCCCACCCCGCCCGAAGGGCGTGAGCCGCCGGCGCCGCCGGCGGACGGTCCGACCATGACGCCGCGTTTGAGAAAAGAATCGAACGCAATTCGAACGCAAAATCAACCGCAAAATTTTGCGACCGTTTTTGCGTTCGATTTTTCCGCGTAAAAAAATTACCGTTTCAAAGAGACGCGCGAGCGCCCGGGAACGCGCGCCGCGGCGGACGTCCGCACAGCGTTCCTATACGCGGCGCGGGAAAGAACAACCTTCGCGCCCCCGCCCGAAGGGCGTGAGCCGCCGCCGATGGCGGCGGACGCCTTAAATGAGAACGCGCTCAGAAAATAATAAACGCATTATTTACCGGCCAAAGGCCGGTATACCCCACGCGCAATAACCCGCGAGGCATACCGCCGCCACAATGCGCATGGCCGCGCACGCGACCCGCAACGCGGGGCGCCCAGCCGGACGTAACGTCCGGTTCGGTATGGAGTTAGCAACGCGACGCCATTAAAAAACCGACAAAATAAAGACAAAGACAGAATTGCGTTTGAAATTCATCGGGAACGCGGAGACTGATTCCGGGCGTCCGCCGGCAGGCGCCGGCGGCTCACGCCCTTCGGGCGGGCAGGCGGCGCGGGGGCTTTTGGCCGTCGCGTCGGCTGTCGCGTTGTTTTTTTGCATTTTGGTTTTTCGTTAACGCTTTTAACTGCGCATGTTACGGCGAACCGGACGTTCGTCCGGCCGGGCGCCCAACGCCTTAAATGAGAACGCGCTCAGAAAATAATAAACGCATTATTTACC
>CADACS010000026.1 GCA_902786505.1 uncultured Planctomycetota bacterium
AGAGTTGGCTGATTTAACATGGGCGAGTTACTGAATAAGTTAACCGAATTTAAGCTAAGAGCGCGAGGCTCCTTAATTAGCAGGGCGCGGTATTTCGTGAAGGTAATCGATTACACTTTAAATATTGCCGCAAGATATTTAACCTGCGATAAAATGATTTTTGAACGAAGAACGTACTGCGGCAGCGTTAAATGGACGGCGGAACGCCAAAAGGAATTTGACCGATATTGGCAAAAGTATTACGGCGCTAAAATTAATTCTGAGTGGCACCGTTTTTATGAAGGGCTTACCGGCGTGTATTGCGTCGATTATCTTCCTTCCTCTATTTTCTTGCCCGAATTATCGCTCAAACTTAATGATAGAACGTTGGCTGATATTTGCGGCGAAAAGTCGATGCTTTCCTTTTTTCTGAGCGGTTCGGAACTTGAAAACAGCGTTCCAAAACATTACGCGTACAAAATCCAGGGCTATTTCTACGACGGGGACAGAAACGTCGTCCCGTGCGAGGAACTTGCCGAACGCGTCGCGAACGTTGGCGTTTGCGTTTTTAAATCGTCTGACGGGCAACAGGGCCGAGGCGTTTGCCTATTCGATTTTAAAGACGGTCGCGACGTCAAAACCGGGCAGTCGGTTTTGGAGCTTTTTCAGTCGACGAAGGGTGACTTTGTCTTACAGGAGCGTATTACGGAGCATAGCGCTTTATCGCATCTGTCTCCCAATTCGCTCAATACGATTCGCATTACGACATATATCTGCCAAGGTAAAGTTTATCACGCTCCGATCGCGATTCGTTTTGGCGTAGGCGATTCTTTTGTCGATAACTTTCATGCCGGCGGACTGGGAATCGGCGTTCAGGACGACGGAACTTTGCTTAAAACGGCATGGCAGATAGATTCCCGCCATCAGGGAATCGCGTACACGCAAAACCCGAACAACGGCGAGCCGTTTGAAGGTTATAAGATCCCGTATATGGATCGTGTGATTGATTTTACGGAGAAGAACCACGGCCGCATACCTGGCATGGGGATGGTTTCCTGGGACATTGTTATTTCGGAAGACGGCCGTCCTATCGTTATTGAGGTCAACGTTAGTAAGCAGAATCCCAGATTTGCGCAGTTTTTACATTGCCGTCCGCTTTTCGGCGACAATACTCCTAAAATGCTGGAGCTTGTTAAAAAATGAAGAACAACGTTACACGCCGCCTCCTTGTAGTTGGAGCTGGAATCGGTCAGGTTCATCTGGTTAAAAAGGCGCGTTCGCAGGGGATTCACGTTACCGTGCTGACGCTGCCTGGGCCTTATCCGTGTATTGAACTTGCCGACGACGTGATCTATTGCGACGTTTTTGACCGCGAGAAGGCCGCGGCCGAAGCGAAAGCGCGCGGAATCGACGCCGTCGTTTCCGACCAAAACGACCTTATGGTGCCGACGGTTGCGTATATCGCGGAGAAACTCGGTTTGCCGGGCAATTCGTTTGCGCAGGCGCAGTCCTACTGCGATAAGAACGTTTTTCGCGCCAACTGCGACAGGGTCGGCGTGCCCGCGCCGAAACATGTCGAGGTTCTCAGCCCCGACTTCGATCCTTCGACGTTCGACGCGCCCCTTCCGTGGATCGTCAAGCCCGGCGTGCAGCAGTCGAGCGTTGGCGTTAAGCGGATCGATTCGCTCGACGAACTGCGCCCCGCTTTGGATTTCGCGATTAAGAAGTCGTTTAACGGCAAAGCGATTCTTGAAGAGTTCTTTATCGGAAAAGAACTTGTCTGCGAAGGCTTTATTGAGAACGGGGAATTTCGCCTCCTTGGCTTTGCCGACTGCTTTTACTTCGACATGAAGGACATGCTGATTCGCGGAAGCATGTTCTTTCCCTCCCGGGTTAAGCCGGAAATTATGGAGCGGATCGTCGGGTACGAGAAGAAGATGGCGGCGTTTACAAGACCGAATTTTTCGATTCTCTACTCCGAGTATCTGGTCAACGAAACGACGGACGAAATCCGCGTTGTCGAGAGCGCGCTGCGCGGGAGCGCAATGTACGCTTCCTCGCACCTGATCCCTTATTCCACCGGAATCGACATTAACGACGTCTTACTCAAAAAAGCGCTTGGCGAACCGGTCGACGTCGCGGCCGCTTTTGCCTCGCGTAAAGACGCCGCGGCCGGCTATATCAGTTTCTATCTTCGGGAGGGAACGATCGTTTCGGTCGCCGGACTTGACGAGATCAAAAGCTTCGATTTCGTTAAGGAAGTCTTTTTGGACGACATTAAGGAAGGCGCGACGGTTGAAAAGTTTGCTCATAAAGGTTCCCGAAAGGGCCCGATTTTGATCGTCGGAAAAGATCGCGACGAATTGGAGCGCAACGCCGCGCGCGTTAAGGAAACGCTGAAAGTCGAGGTTCAGGATTCGACGGGCGCCGTCTCGGGCGCGTCGTGGGAGTAACGGGCGCCGCACGTTTCCCGCCGTTGGCAGGGAACCCGGAAGAGCCTGATTGGCGTGTTGCTAAAATTTGACGAAAGCTTAGAATTAAGGTCAAAGACGGGCGTCTGCGCAGACGCCCGTTCCGTTTGGAATGATGCGGCGCTCATGTCGCCGTCGGTCGTTATGAAGCTTTTATTTTTCAGTTCGTATTACAAGCCGGAGCTTACGTCCAATAACCGTATCAGCGCCGATACTCGCGAGGGATTTGTTAAGCGCGGGCACACGATCGCGCTCTTCGCGCCGACTCCGACGCGCGGCGTCTCGAAGGAGGTTCGCCGCGAGTATAAGAAGCGCAAACGGGAGACGGAGGCGAACGGCGCGATCGAGGTGCGCCGCTTTGCGCTCTGGGGCGAAGGAAAGAATCCCGCGCTTCGGGCGCTGAGATATCTCGTGATGGAGGCGCTCTTTGTCTGGCACGGACTTTGGGTCAAAGGGGTCGACATGCGCGTTTCGGGCAGCACCCCTCCGATCCACGGCTTGACCGCCGTAGCGCTCAAAAAGCTTCGCGGCATTCCTTTTATGTACTATTTGGCGGACCTTTTTCCGGAATCGCTCGTGAGCACGGGCATGACGAAAAAGGGTTCCCTTTTATGGAAGATCGGCTCTTGGGTCTCGAACGTAACGTATCGCAACGCGTCGCGGATCGTCGTGATCTCCGACCGGCTCAAGTCGCGCCTTATTGAAAAAGGCGTCCCGGCGGAAAAGATCGACGTGATTTACGTTTGGATCGACGAGAACGCGACGAAGCCGATTCCGCGCGAAAAGAATACGGTTTTCGACGAATTTAATCTGCCTCGCGATAAGTTTTACGTAACCTACGCCGGCAATTTGGGCTATTCGCAGAACGTGGAAATCCTTGCCGACTGCGCCGCGAAGTTCAAAGACGATCCGAATATCCGATTTGTCGTTTTCGGCGACGGAACGCAAAAAGAAAGCCTGCAAAAGAAAATAGAATCGCTCGGGCTGGATAACTTCAGCGTCTTTCCCATGCAGCCGGTCGAGCGCGTCGCCGAGGTCTATTCGGTGAGCGACGTGTCCCTTGTCGCATGCCGCAAAGGGGTAGGCGGGGGCGCGTTCCCGAGCAAGGCGTCGACGATTATGGCGACGGGAACGCCCGTCCTCGTGTCGTATGACGACGACTCCGACCTTGTCGACCTTGTTCGCGCGTCGGAGTGCGGGCTTTGCGTCGAGCCGGAAAACGTCGAGCAGACGGTCGACGCGATTCGCAAGTTCTATCGCGAACCCGATTTTCGCAAACGCTGCGGCGAGAACGCGCGAAAAGTCGTATGCGAACGGTTTTCGAAGGAGAAGGGCGTAGCGCGGTACGTCGAGATTTGCGAACAGATTGCCGCGGAAAACGCGCAAAAGAAAGAGAAGTCAAACGGAGACGCTCAATGAACTTTTTACTACAACGCAAACTCCGAAGTTTTTATATTTTATATTATCTTGTCAAGTTCAACGGCGTATTAAAGCGCGCGAAGAAAGATCCGACGGCGTGGATCGCCGCCCAGAATAAGTCAATTCGCAAATTCGTTCCCTTCGTTTATCAGATTCCGTTTTACCGCAAACGGTTTGACGAAGCCGGAATCGGGCCCGACGACATTCAAACGCGGGAAGATTTTACCAAACTGCCCCCTCTTACGAAAAAGGAATATCGCGATTGGATTCTCTCGGAAATGGGGGACGAGAAGCGCTTTAAGTATTGGGCGAAGCGTCGGACGACCGGTTCGACGGGGACGCCGCTCGATCTTCTCGCATGGCCGAAAGACAACGCGGCGGAAATCGCGAATCTCTTCCGATGCGCGCTCCTCCAGGACGCGGGCTTTAATCCGTTCTTCGACACGGTCTTTTGCACAATGGTGGCGCGAAGCCCCAAGACCAAAAAGCGGCGTTTTCTCAATAATATCAAGATGAGCAGTATTCTTCCTCCGGAAGAGCTTTGCGCGGGATACAACGAAATCAAGCCCGACTTCTATTACGGAAATAAGACGGCGATCCTTTCGATCGCGCGTTACGCGTTGGAACATGGGATCGAATTGCACCGTCCCAAGTGTGTCGGGAGCATTTCCGAAGTCCTTGACGACAACGCGCGCCGAATCATTAACGAAGCCTTTGGAGAAGGCGTCCTGTTCGACATTTTTGGCTGTTCCGAGACGGGCAACTTTGCCGCCGACCGCGCGTCCGAGCCGAAAAAACACGTGATCTGGAACGACACGCACGCGGTCAACGTCGTCGACGCGCAAGAGGTTCGGCCCGGCGTGTTTCTCGGCAAGCTGTCGATGACGTCCTTAATTCATCACGGTTTTCCGGTCGTCAACTATCTTGTCGGCGACACGGTCGAACTGACGGTCGAAAACGGCGTGCCCTATATAACGGGCGCGGTCGGACGGTCGAACGACACAATTAAGAACAGCGACGGCACCGTCTCCGAATGGATGCACGTGAGCAGCGTTATGCACGGAATTAACGATATCGCGCAATTCCGCGTTATTCAGAATTCGTATTCCGAGCTTACGTTTGTTATTGCCGCGACGAATCTTTCCGAAGAGCGCAAAAGGGAAATCGAAGAGCATATTCGCGCCAATACGCTGCGGTTCTTTGGGCCGCTCGATTCGCCCAAGGGGAAGAAAGTGGCGTTTGAATGGACCGATCGAATTCCTCCCGATCCGACGGGAAAAATCCGTATGTTGATTAGCAACGTTCAGTAGCAATTGCTCTCTTAACTTAGGAAGTCGGCGTAACTGACATTTTCCCTGAGATTATCAAGATTCGTATGTTGATACGAAACATCGAAAGATGTTAATTGAAATAAGGGCCTTTATAAAAAGGAAAAATGTTGTTTTTTAGTTCTAACTGTGTTTGACAGTTCGTTTGAGGGATTAGATTGTGTCACTTTAGCGAGTCATATTTTATGAGAGGCTGAGGTTATGAGTAGTTTTTTTCAGAGAGTTAAGCGGTTGTTGTCGGCTTCTCCGTTGGGAACCGCCCTAATGAAGTACCGTGTACGTCGTGCGAAAACTCGGCCGTATGCCGCTTATAACGTCATGAATGAATTCGGGTACGGAAATCTTTCTGACTCGCAGAAAAAAGCCTTGTTTAAGGATATGCGCCATTGGTTGAAGAAATATCATTATTCATTTTATGAATATTTTGCATATAACTTTATCGAGACAAAGTCTGAACAAGAGCGACTTGCCTTCGTTTCCAATTATGAACGAAGAACGATCATTCTACGCTTGAATCGGCCGGAAGACAAGCAGACTTTCGATAACAAACTGATTGCCGCGTCGAAGTTTTCAGAGTTCTTCAAACGCGATTGTTGCGGTATTGAATCGTTGGAGGACGTCGATAAACTTGAAAAATTTCTTACGAAGTACAAAAGAGTTATTGTTAAGCCGATAGGCAGTTCTTGGGGGCACGGCGTTCGAATCGTCGAAGTCAAAGACGAAAACAACGTTCGTGAACTTGCAGCGTCGATAATAAAGGAATACGACCGTCGTTCCGGATTAAATTTCTATGGCGGTATTGTCGAAGAAGTCGTCGTTCAAGACGAGCCCTTTGCCAAGCTTCATCCCCAGTCTGTGAATTCAATTCGTATTACGACGATTCGGCTTGATACGGAAACCGTTATTTTTGAACCGTTTCTTCGCGTCGGCCGCGGCGACTCCTGTGTTGACAACGCCGGTTCCGGCGGCATAATTTGCCCTCTCAACCCGGAGACGGGCACGGTATTTGCCGCGCGCGACGAGCGTGGAGTCGCTTACGAAACGCAACCGGAGACAGGCGAACGCCTCGTCGGTTTTCAAGTTCCTCGATGGGACGAGGCCAAAGATTTTGTACTAAAAGCGGCTCAGGTTGTGCCAACCACACGAATTATTGCTTGGGACGTCGCTTTAACGCCTGACGGATGGATCCTTCTGGAAGCGAATTACGCGGGTGAATGGCTGACTCAAGAAGCGACGCGCCACGGGCTGCGAGGGAAGTTGAATGAGATTTTGCGTGAACTTGGGGAATAATCTGCCGCTTATAGACGGTTGCCTAAACGTTTTTTTATTAAGGTTTGAGAGGATCCTTTTTTTAAGCGTCATATTTAAAACTGTCCGTCTTTTGAAAACGGTCGCGTACGCTGTTTATATTTAACAGCCGCTGCGATTAAATAGTTATACGAAAGGTGCGTTTATGCGTGGTTTAATACGGTTGTTTGGGCGTTGGATCATAGCTTCACCGTTGTGCGTTTTTTTGATTCGCTATCGAAGAGAACGTTCGAAGAGGCAACCTTACGTCGCCTACAAAAATATGGAGAGCTTTGGGTACGGTAATCTTTCAGACGCCGAAAAAAAAGCCATGTTTGAGGATATGCGCCGTTGCCTGAAGGAAATGCATTTTTCCTACTATGAATATTTGGCGTATAATTTTGTTGAAAAGAAGACCGATGAAGAGCGTCTCGCCTTTATTTCCAGTTATGAGAGAAAGGCGATCATTAGAAAAATGAATCGGCGTCAAGACGTTCAGATTTTTGGACGTAAAACTAAAGTCGCAGAGAAATTTTCCGCTTTTCTTAACAGGGATTTTTTGGCTATTGAATCGCCTAAAGACGTTGCTAAGCTTGAAGTTTTTCTTAACAAGCACAAGAGAGCTATTGTTAAACCTGTGAGCGACTCTTGGGGACGCGGCGTTAAAATAGTCAACGTTAAAGCAGGAGACGACGTTCATAAACTCGCGTCCGAGCTGGTTCAGGAGTACGCCAACCGGCGTTCTGGACGTACGCGTTTTGGCGGTATTGTTGAGGAGGTTGTCGAACAGGACGAGCGTCTTGCCGTCCTTCACCCTCAGTCCGTTAATTCAGTTCGTATTACTACGTTTCGGCTTGATTCACGAACCATAGTATTCGAACCTTTTTTGCGCGTAGGGCGCGGCGACGCGTGTGTCGATAACGCGGGCGCCGGCGGGATTATGTGCCCCGTCCATCTCGATACAGGCGTCGTTTTTACGGCACGCGATAAACACGGGGTCTCCTATGATAAACATCCCGAAACAGGCGTTCAACTTGTGGGATTTCAAGTTCCGCGATGGAACGAAGCTTTGGAATTTGTGCGAAAAGCGGCGCAAGTTGTGCCAACGACTCGGGTTATCGGATGGGACGTCGCTCTTTCGCGCGACGGATGGGTTCTTATTGAAGCGAATAACGCTGGCGAATGGGTAACACAAGAAGCGACTCAGCATGGCTTGCGGAGCAAGGTTAATGAGATTTTGCAGGAATTCAACAAATAGTCGGCGCAGACAATTGTCCGCAATAGCGGTTTTATCTTAGACTCAGTACGAGTTTAAAGGAGTTTTCACAGTCCTTTAAAGTAAGGAGTATTTTATAGAAATATTTATTTCGACGCTGCTGTCGAAATTCGGCGCTTCCTGAACTCCGAGGAGCGGGAACGCTTTTGGATTGTTTGTTCCGCGTTACGGCGGACGAAGACTTTGCGAACAATCAGCAACCTTTTTACAGTCGTATTGCCAAAGACGCAGGGCGATTGCGACTGTAAAAACCTGTTTGGTAGGTCTCGAAGCCGGCATGCCGTCTGTGAACTGAAGAACGACGTTTTTTACGGGTTCTAGGTCAGAGCCTTAAATTGGGCGGACTGCCGGACTGCATGCGCAGAATAACGAAGTATATTGACGAATATTCATTTTTTCAACTAGTCTTTATATCCAAACTTTGAAGAGATTTCACTATGTTTAGAATCGTTAAAACGCTTGCCGAACAAACTAAATTCGGGAAATATTTGAAGGACTTAAAGCGTATCAAACGAATCGCCGGATCTAAGAGCTATTTTCCCGAGTCGCCTCGTAAGTCATATTGCCAGAGAGTTAATGATTTGCTTCGTTGGCGCAGAAAGTGGGGAGAGGTTCATAATTTCTACAATGTTTACGGGCAGGACCGTATCGGCGCCGATATGGAGGAGTATTTAGACTATCGAGTCGGCTATATGGGGACTCGGGACCGCATGAACGCCCTCGATAAAACTTGGAATATGTCGTGTCTTTTCGAGGATAAGTTCCTCTTTGATCGAATGATGCGTTCCGTCGGCGCTCCGACGCCAAAAGTATTCGGCTTCATTCAAAACGGACAGGTATACGATCCCGATTTAAATTCTATTTCGATCGACGATCTCGCGGACAGGAAAGACTTCTTTCTCAAAGACGCTTACGGTATTTGCGGTAATTTAGTTAAGCATGTGGCCGATTATCAAAGCTTTACCGATCTTTTCGCGTCCTTGCCGAAAGACGGAGCCTATGTTTTACAGGAGCGGGTTTGCCAATGCGCCGAAGAAAACAGGTTGTTCCCCGGTTCTGTGAATACGGTTCGGCTCATTACGGCCCGCAGACGAAACGGCGAAACATATCTGTTCGCTAAACTTCAAAGAATCGGTTCCTCTATTTCAAATAACGTCGACAACTGGGCGGCGGGCGGTATTGCCGTCGGTATTGAAGACTCCGGCTGCCTTAAACGTTGGGGATTTTTTAAGTATATGTACGGACGTAAAACGGAGACGCATCCAGATACGGGCGTGCGTTTTTCGGAGTTTAAAGTTCCCATGCTAGACGAAGCGATTAAACTCGTTGTTTCTTTGCACCGTTATTTTTATAATCTTTGCTCAATCGGTTGGGACGTCGCGCTCACGGAAAACGGTCCTGTAATCATTGAGGGAAATGAAAATTGGGATATGGCGCTTGCGCAGGTTTGCGATCGACCGTTGCGAAAAGAGTACTTGAGTTTGTCCAAATAAACGGCGCGCCGCTTTCCTTTTGCAGCTTCCCAGTCGGCGCTTCCCAAGGTCCTTTCACTTTTGCCGATCAAACGAACTGAGACCGGTCGTTTCCCAATCGCGAACGGAGGCGCCGGATAGAGATTATGTGCAAAAACACGGCGTTAAACGCCGCTAACGTAATAGGGACTGCGATTTTTTGATTTCCGCCTGTTGAATTTTTACGACGAGTTTTTAACGGCGCTCCGAATTTTTCATTCGGAGCGCGCCTCTTTCAGCGTGAAGCCGACGGCGGTAATGTTCTTGTTTTTTCTAGCGCTTAGGCCGCTACTTTCTGCCCCGTTACGGTAAATCGCGTTTGTTTTCATATTTTCAATTCGAACGTGTCGTCCGTTCTTTTCAGAGGGATAATTTCAGGCTGGAACGCCTTTCATATTCGTACCTCGCGACACTTGAATTTCACTGTGTTATCGGTATCATATACACGGCAGGCGCCGCATATCTTGCGACGCGTTTAGATAATTAGTTCAGTAAGGTCATTAGCCTGAAAAGACAGAACGATGCAAGAGTTTTTTCGAAGTCTGTTAGAGTATTTCAAAGTTACTCCCCTGGGGTATTCTCTTTTTTTTCACCGTCAGGTTTCTGTTCTGGCTCGCAGCAAAGGGGGCTTGAACATAGCGTCCAGAACCCTTAAAGACTTCGGATTTGAGAATCTTCCCGAAAAAGAAAAGCAGGCTCTTGTCGCCGATATGATTTCCTGCACGAAAAAGTTTCATTTTTCGTTCGGCGATTATTTTCGCTTTCACCTTGGCGAGAAATCTGACGCGGAACGGTGTGAGTTTGTTTCCGATCTTGACCGGGGATTCTATGTAAGCAAGCTCAATAAGCCGAAAAACGAGCATATCTTCAATAATAAAGTTTTAGCGGCAAAGACGTTCGCGGATTTCTACAAACGTGATTTTTGTTTGGTCGCTTCCGCGTCGGACGCGGGCGCCCTTCAAGATTTTCTCCTGAAACGCCGGGAGGTTATCGTTAAGCCAATCGCAAGTTCCTCGGGGCGGGGAATTAAGAGAGTCGGTCTGGCGAACGGGAACGACGCCGACGCCGCGAAGTTGGCGTCTGAAATCGTCAAGGAATACTGCACGGTGAAATGCGGCGGCGCGATCGTCGAGGAGTTGATTGTTCAGGACGAGCGCATGGGAGCGCTGCATCCTAAGTCTGTAAACACGGTAAGAATTACGTCGATCAGGCTTGACGATCGCACCGTAATCTTTCACCCGAATCTTCGCGTGGGGCGCGGCGACTCTGTCGTAGACAACGCGGGCGCGGGCGGGATTCTGGCGCCGGTCGACCCTGCGACCGGGCGCGTCATAGCCGCGGGCGATAAGAAGGGCATTTTCTATAAGGTTCACCCGGAGACAGGTGCCCAGCTTGAAGGATTTGAAGTCCCTTGCTGGCAAGACGCTGTTGAAGTCGTTCGTAAACTTGCGCAAGTTGTTCCTTCAAACCGTTGCGTCGGTTGGGATCTTGCGCTCTCAAAATCAGGCTGGGTTCTCGTTGAGGCCAATTCCCGCGGGCAGTGGGGCGGACAGTTTGTTCTTCAGCAGGGGTTCCGCCGCGAGATTGAATCGTATTTGAAAGAGTTGGGAATAAAGTCTCCTTTCCCATACGGCGCCGCTCTGTTAAATCAGCGCGTTTAAAGGTTCCGTTCGTTAACGAAGGGCGTTTTGACGCCGCGATTGAAGGGCGATCTTTCGGGACCGTCGGCGCCTTGCCTCCTCAAACGTACAAAACACGCTATAATATAGCGCGCGTTTCCGATCGGCGAAACGCAGAGAACGTCGAAGGAGTTTACCTTGCAAAAGTATGTACGGAAGATTTGGGACTATCTGAAAGTCACGCCCCTCGGCCGCAAGTTTGCGCTGGGGCGGCGAATCCGCATTATGGCGCGGCTCAGCCTTGCCTATAAAGCGATCGACGATTTTGGGCGCGCCAATCTTCCGGCGGCCGAAAAAGAACTTCTTCTCGCCGACATGGTCGACTGCGCGAAGAAGTACCGGTTTTCATACGAGGAATATTTCCGCTTTCAGCTGGAACATAAATCTGATCTTGAACGGCGCGCGTTTGTCTCCGACACCGACCGCGTCGTCTATATCGACAAACTGAACAAGCCCAAAAACCAGCATCTCTTCGACGACAAGGTCGCGACGGCGACGGCTTTTGCCGAGTTCTATCAAAGGGAATTTTGCACATGCGAGTCTGCCGGCGACGCCGAGCGGCTTGCGCGTTTTCTGGCAAAGCATAAAAAGGCGATCGTAAAGCCCGTTTCGAGCGCGCTCGGTATTGGAATCAAGGCGGTCGAAGCGGAAGACGAACAGACCGCGTCCCAAGTCGCCCAAGCTCTTGTGAAAGAGTATTGCACGCGTAAATATTCGGGCGCGATCGTTGAAGAATTCATCGTACAGGACGAGCGCATGGCGGCGCTGCACCCCTCGTCCGTCAATACCGTGAGAATCACGACGGTCCGGCTTGACGACCGCACGGTTATTTTCCATCCGAACCTTCGAGTCGGCCGCGGGGACGCGGTTGTCGACAACGCGGGCGCGGGCGGCATTCTGGCGCCGGTCGATCCGGAGACGGGCCGCGTGATCGTCGCCGGAGATAAAAAAGGCGCGTTTTATAAAACGCATCCGGATACTGGCGTTCGACTCGAAGGATTTGAGGTTCCCTGTTGGCGCGAGGCCGTCGAAACGGTTTGCAAATTGGCGCAGGTGGTTCCTTCCAACCGTTACGCGGGCTGGGATCTCGCGCTTTCCCAATCGGGCTGGGTTCTCGTCGAGGCCAACGCTCGCGGGCAATGGGGCGGGCAGTTTTTGCTCCAGCAGGGATTTCGCGACGAGATTGAAGGCTATCTGAAAGAGTTGGGAATCAAATCCCCCTTTGCCGCGACGTTAAACAGAGGTTGACCGATGAGTTCTACTAACGACGGTTCACAATCGAACGGAGACGTTAGACCGGCGCCCAATCTCAACAGCGAGGCGGTGACGGCCAAAATCGGCTCCAAGAAGTCTAAGAAACAGTTTTTGCAGAACGTGGGGAGCGGTTGGATCGCCGTTGCGATGAACGCGCTTGTCGGAGTTTTTATTCTTCCGATCAATCTCCATTATTTGGGAAAAGAAGTTTACGGCGTTTCCGTGCTTGCCGTTTCAATCATGGGACTGCTGCACTTCCTGAACTTTGGATTGACGCCGACCCTGCTGCGCTTCTTTTCAAACGTCATCGCCGAAGGGGACCGCGAAAAGCTGCACGTTCTTTCGAGCACGTCCCATTTCCTTATGAATTCGTTGGGGATTCTGGGTTCGGCGATTTTTATGGGGCTTTTCCCGTGGTTTTGCTCGGCGTATCAGATCGATTCCGAGTTGCGTCTTCCGACCTTTATTCTCTTCTGCGGGCTGGCGATTTCCCACTGGGAGCAGTTTTTTAATATAACGTACGGAGCGATTCTCCAGAGTTATCAGCGGCTTGATCTCCTCAATTTAACGCGATCGGCAACCGTCTGTCTGCGGGTCGTTTTGCTTTTGGTTTTTTACCAGTTTATCTGGAAGTCGCTTGCTTCGCTGGGGATTGTGATTGTACTTGAAGTTACTTTCAGACTTGTCGTGTTGGTCGTTTCCTCGCGGCGTCTGTGCGGGAGTGCGTGCGGTTTTTCTCCCGAACTGGTCAATCTTTCCCTGAAAAAAGACGGTTTGCTTCGCGGACTCTTTTCCTTCGGCGCTTTGGCCCTTATCAATAACGTCGCGATGGGATGGTCGATTCAGATTCCCGCCCTCATTATTGGGAAGGAACTTTCCAAGAGTTCGGTCGCCGATTTTTCCGCTTCCCTGACGGTCGCGAACTTTTTGAATCACATCCTCGCGACGATCGTCGTTCCGTTGGCTCCGTTGGCGAGTATCGACGCCCAGCATGGGGGCAAGCGGCTCGGCCAATGGTCGATTAAGATCGGGCAAGTCGTTTCCTGCGCGGGGTGCGCGTCGATCCTTGTGATGTTCCTTTTTGGCCGCGATTGGCTGACCGTCTGGCTCGGCCGCGATTTTGCGTGGACGATGCCGATCGTCGTCGTTATGGCGGGCGGCATTATCCTTGCCGCCGTCCAGAGCGCGAATTACAATCTTGCGCTTGGCGCTTCTACGATCGCGCCCATTGCGTGGAGCGCGCTCGTTATGGCGGTTCTCGTTTCCGCCGGAACTTATATCGGGCTCCATTACCGCCATTTCTGGTGGGTTCTCGTCGAGAGGATGGAACTGACTCATTTGAGCTCCCACTTCATCGGACTTTTCGGCGTCGCCATGCTGGTCGGGGGGATACGCTTTATCCGCAACGTCGGCTATATTGCCTACAGTTATTCCAAACGTTTCGGATACAACTATTGGGAGTATTTGTATTTAGTATATGTCAAACCGCTGGCGTGCGTTCTTCTGGTCGTGTTCGTTTGGAAGTACACGTTCGCATTGATTGATTTTGACGCGGCGCGCGACAAAATTACCGAAATTGTCGTTCAGGAAAGGCTTGCGCTGATTATTGTTACCGCAATTAAGTCGGCGATTATTTCCCTATTGTTCGCCGTCCTGTGCTGGTTCGCCGTTATTCCGAACGATCTTAAGAAATCCTTTTTGGACGTGTTCCGCCGACGTTCCTCGCACGCTAAACGCTGAAAGAAACTTTTTAATAGACTTCGCCGCGCGTAAACGCGGCCGTTTGAGAAAGAATTTCCGCGTTTTTTGTCGACGTTCTTACTCATATAACCTGCGGTTTGAGCCGCCCGTTTGCCGATAAAGAGACGGCGGATTCGCACGCTGTTTGCGGGTTGGCGCGCCTTTTGGCGAAACGGCGGCGCCGAACGGGCCTTTTTTTCAGGAGAGAACGTCCTTACTGTGATTGGAGTCGAATCAATGGATAATTCCAAGCTAAAAATCGGCGTGGCGACGCATTCTTTCGGTTTCAATTATGGGGGAACGCTCCAGTGCTTCGCGTTGCTCAAGACGCTGAACGAGGGCGGATACGACGCGGAATTTATCGACTACTGCGCCGTCGGCGGCCGTGTAATGGCGCCGGCGCACATAAAGTTTGCTCACAGATTGGCGAGCTCTGTGGTTCCTACGGCGAAAGCCTACAGCCGCAGAATGGGAATCTTTGAACGGTTTCGGGAAGCAAACTGCCCCAAGACTCCCCGTTTTCAGACGTACTCGCAGGTACGGGATTACGCGAAGGCGTACGACGCGTGCGTCGTCGGAAGCGATCAGGTTTGGAACCCTGTTTTTCAGGGAACTTCTCAATTCTATATGCTGAAGTTCGTTCCGCCTCACCGGCGGGTCGCGTACGCGGCGAGCTTTGGCGCGGCCAAATTGCCCGACTCTCTCCTTTGGGTCTATGAAAAACGTCTTCGCGATTTCCTCGCGATTTCAACGCGCGAAGCGTCGGGCGCGGCAATCGTCGAGTCGCTCGGTCTTCCGCGTCCTGTAGTCGCGCTGGATCCGACGATGCTCGCGACGGCCGACAAATGGCGCTCGTGGCTCGACGCGAAGCCGGAAGACAGGGAGAAGTACGAGCGGAACGCGCGCCGTTTTTCCGCGCCCTACGTTCTCTGTTACGGCCTCAAGGGTCTCGGCGAGACGCGCGCGTGCGTGGAGCTTGCGAGAAAGACGGCCGCTAAGTTTGACGGCGCGAGGATTCTCCTTGTCGCGAGCGACCATCTCTCTTCCGTATTGCGCAAAAATTTTCCGGACGTCACGGTCGTCGACGACGTCGATCCCTTTGAATTTGTCGACCTGATCGCGCGCGCGGCGTTTGTCGTAACGAATTCGTTCCACGGCAGCGTCTTTTCGATTCTCTTTCATAAGAAGTTTTACGCGCTGCTCAGCGAAGGACAGAATCCCGAGCAGTCGACGAATTCCCGACTGGTCGATCTGTTTAAAGCGCTGGGCCTGACCGCGCGGTTCAAGCATATGTCGGACGAAGTCGAGGTCGAGTCGATTCCCGACTACGCGTCCGTCGACGCGAAATTGGCCGAACTGTGCGCGCGTTCCCTTGAGTATCTCATGAGTTCTCTTCAAAAGACGCAAACGGTCAAGAAGCCGACCCTGTGCGAGCAAGATAAGTGTTGCGGCTGCGCCGCGTGCGCGAACAAATGCCCGACCGGCGCCTTGACAATGGCGCTCGACGACGTCGGATTCTGGCGACCGCAGATCGACTACGGCAAGTGCGTAGAATGCCGGATGTGCGAGCAGGCGTGCCCGATTCTCAATCCGCGCGAAAAGAGAACCCCCGAACCGAAAGTCTACGCGGCGTGGAATAATCAGTTGGACGTGCGGCGCGACTGCTCTTCCGGCGGTATGTTTCCGCTCTTTGCCGAGCGCGCGCTCCAAGAGGGGGGCGCGGTTTACGGGGTGGCTTACGACGAACGCTTCATTCCGCGGTTCAAGCGGGTCGACGACGCGCGCGATTTGCCCGCGCTGCGGTCGTCGAAGTACGCCGAGGCGGAGGTCGGATCGATTTTGCGCGACGTCCTTGCGGATCTCAAGGCGGGCCGGACCGTCGTCTTCGCGGGGACGCCCTGTCAGGTCGCCGGGCTGCGCGGCTATCTCGGCCGCGAGTACGACAATCTTTTGACGTTCGACCTCTGCTGCCACGGCGCTCCGTCGGCGCTCTTTCTGCGCAAGCGTCTCGACGCGCTCGAAAAAGAGAAGGGCGAAAAGATCGTCGGCGTGCGCTTTCGCGGGAAAAAACTCGGCTGGACGCGGGGACTGGCGCCCGGCAACGTCTCCGTAATCTACGCGTCGGGCGAAACGTCCGATTTCAAACGCGAGGATATCTTCTATACGCTCGCGTTTACCGGGAATCTATCGCTGCGGCAAAGCTGCGGCACGTGCCCCTTCGCGACGGTTCCGCGGCAGGGCGACGTTACGCTCGCCGACTTCTGGGGACTGGGGTACGCGAAACCGTTCGAATATCCGAAGAACGACGGCGTGTCGCTCGTCCTTGTCAATTCGCCTCAAGGGGAAGCGGGGCTTGAAAAGATACGCGGGGAGGCGACGCTGATCGAGCGGCCTCTTGCCGAAGCGAAGAACGGCAATAAGGTTCTCGTCCGTCCTTCGCGGCTTCATCCGAAAAGAAAATTTTTTGTGTTCGACTCCATGACGCTGAGTTACGAAAAAAAAAAAAAAAAGTGGCGCCGCGTCGTTTTTGTCGAACTGCCGCTGTGGAAGAAGGCCGCCGTGCGGTGCAAGCGGTTCGTTTACCGCGTCGCGAAGCTGCACTGAAAAAGCTTTATTGCCGTAAAACAGACTTTTTGCTACAATAGCGCGCGTTCGTAATTTACGTTCCATTCCGCCGCCGACTCGGCAAAACAAACATAACAAGAACCGATGCTTTCACGTTATTCCGTTTTTTGGTGTCTGCTCTTCTGCCTGGTCATGCTTTCCAATTCGAGCGAAAGCGTGTACTCGACGGACCAGGGCTACAACTCCCTGCTTCCCCGTTATCTCGTAAGGTACATCAGCCTGGCGCGCTGGGGATTCTGGATCGTTTTTATTCTCGACGGTCTGCTCACCGCTTTCCGTTTCAACAGAATAACGCCATATCACGGACGGTTCATTGTCTTCTACGGGATCATGCTGCTCTCCGCGCTGACGCTCGTGGGCGAAATTAGAGATCCGCTCGTTTTTAACGAAATCTTCCGGTACGTGGGGCTCTTTGCAATTACCGCCGTCATACCTTTACAGCTGGAGAATTACACGCTCCGGCATGGGTTAGACACGACGCTGCGCATGCTCTTTTTCAACGTCGTCGTACTGACCGCCGTCGGGATCGCCGCGACGCTCGTCGCGAGCGGTTTCTCGTTCCGATATACCGGCTGGGTCGACAATCCGAACTCGTTCGTTCTGATCAACATCTTCTTTATCGCGATCGTTATGGCGAACTACGTTCAAAAGACGGTTAACAAGGGCGTTCTGATAGTCACGCTCGTATTCCTTACCTACGCGCAGCTGGCGTCCGGGTCCCGTAACGGTCTGCTCGGTCTGGCCGTCGTCGCGTTCGTCTTTATGCTCCGCAGCGGCGTGGGGCTTGTTCAAACTATGTTCACGGTCGGCCTGCTCGCGGTCGGCGCCTGGCTCTTTATGGAGTTCGGGCCTCAGTCCGCGTTCCGTATTACCGATATCGACCAGGAAGATCCGTTTGCGCACGACACGGGGCGTCTCGCCCTTTGGGGGGAACTGTGGCCGTTCATTAAGCAGAAATGGCTGCTCGGCTGGGGCGTTACCGGGCGCGAGTTAATCGGCCTTTCCGGCAACTCGCACAATATGTACATAACCCTCATGATCTTTTTCGGAATTCCGATCGGGATCTTTATGGGCGTGTTCTATATCTGGTCGTGCGTTTCCGGGCTGCTTACCCAGCGCAAACGCGAGAATAAGCTCAGCAACGTTTCCTATCTGTTTTCCGCGTATATGGTAACCGTATTCTTTACGATGGGATTTGAAGACTCCATCTTTGGCATCGGATCCCCGTGGACGCTGGAAATCGCGCTGGCTATCGGCATGGTCAATATGCTGCTGCGTTCGGAGACCGTGTTTGCGCTGACCGGCGCGAAAGAGGGAACGGCGCCCGCTATGGCGCCCCCGCCCCCGCCTCAGCCGGAGGTCTGGAATCCCGACGACTTTAAGTAACCGCCCTTTGCGATATATCCCTTTCGGCGCGTCTCCCTTTTGGCGGCGCGCCTTATTTTGCCCGCAATCCTTTCGGAGCAGCCGACAATGAAAAAAGACGTGGTTTTATGGACGCACATACCGTCGCATCATACGATCGGGCCCTTTCGCGAACTGGCAAATTCGCGGAACGTATACTGTATGTGCCGCAAGGCGACGTCGAAGCTGCGCGGCGATATCTGGAAGACGCCCGACTTTGGCGCGCTGCGCGTCGAGTATCTGCTGGAAAAAGACGACGTAAAGGCGTATATCTCCGATTTTCTGGACAAGACGTCCGACGCGGTTCATTTTGTCGCGGGTTTTGGCGACCTGCCCGAATTCAAGCTGTTCTGGAAGGGCGCGAAGAAGAGAAAGATTAACCCCATTGTCATTGCGGAACGTCCGAATCCGCAGCGAAGCGCCCTGAAATCGTTTTTGCGCGACGCCTACTACTCCTATGTCGTCCGATCGCTCGCGCCGATGACCGGCGCGGCGCTGTGCATGGGGAAGATCGGAGTCGACGCGTATCGCGCGCTCGGCCTTTCGGGCGAAAAGACGCTCCCGTACATGTACACGAACGGGCTTCCTTTTCCCGAACTCCCGGAGAAAATTGAAATTGGAACGCCGCTGCGGTTCGTCTACGTCGGCGGCGACGAAAAGTGGCGCAAAGGGCTCGACGTACTGACCGAAGCGCTGCGCGGATTTACGCCCGAGCAGCTGACCTTCGATATGATCGGAATCGGACCCGATTCGTGGGTCGCCGATTTCGCGCGCGCGAACGCGCTCGAAGGCGTTATCCGTCCGCTCGGCAAAATGCAGAGCGACGAGATCGCGCCGAAACTCGCGCGCGATTACGACGTTCTGGTTCTGTCGAGCCGGCACGACGGCTGGGGCATGACCGTTTCGGAGGCCGTCCTTTCGGGAATCGGCGCGCTCGTTACGGACAAGTGCGCGAGCCGCGACGTCGTCGAGGCGTCGGGGGCGGGCCGCGTTATGACCGCCGGGTCCGTCGAGTCGACGCGCGCCGCGATCCGGCTGTGCGTCGATTCGCCCGAGACGGCGCTCGCCTGGAAAGAGAAGGCGCGCGCGTATCGCGACGACCTCCGCCCTGAAAAGCTCGCCGGGTACCTTGAAGAGACGGTCGAATATGTCGAATCGCGCTATCAAGCGAAAAAGCCGAACCCTTATTGGCTGAATCCCCGCTAAGCGGCGTTTGTTCTGTTATTTGCGGATTCCGTATAGAGATTTCATCAATGAAAATAGCCCTTTTAGCGCATAATCTTCGCGGCGGCGGCGCCTCCGCGCTCGGTAAGAACGTTATCGCCAATCTTGCGCGGCTGGCGTCGGAACATGAAATTGTCGTTACCGCGCTGAAGGGATTCGGGTACGAATATCTTCGTGAAATCCCGAACGTGTCGCTCTGGGAATTTGAATCGAACGGATGGCGCGGCCGGTTCCGGACGGAAAAGGAAGTCGCGCGCCGGCTCAACGAATGGGGCTGCGAGTGGGCATGGTGGCTCGGAAATATGGGAATCGTTTTTCCGAACTGCAAACAGAGCGTCTATATCCGCAACGCGTATGCGGTCGACTATCCTCTCAAGAACTGGGGCGCCGCGCCGCTGAATTTCATTTTAAAGCTGAAGTTCGACAATCTCTTTATCCGCAGAACGCTCCGCCGGTGCGCGAACGCGTACGTTCAGACGGAAACGATGCGAACGCGGCTCCTCAGAACGTATCCCTTTCTGAAAAAGGAAAACGTCGGTCTTTGCCCGGCGCCGCCCCTCTTTAAGACGGGGGGCGCGAGCCCTTCGGAGCAGACGCTCGCTCTTATGCGCGAGCTTGCGCAAAAGGACGCGGGCAAGTTTCGCGCGCTGTACGTCTCCATGATTAACCCGCACAAAAATATGGAACGCGTAATCAAGACGTTCGACAGATACCGCGACGAGCTGCGCGGCGTCGTTCTCTACGTTACGGCGAAGAAGTCGGGCGCCGGATATCAGGGCAAGCTGTGGAAGAAGGTCGAGGAGGCCGGACTTGCCGAGTCGATCCGCTTTCTGGGCGTCTTTCCGCAGAACGACGTGCCCGCGCTCTTTGACGCGTGCGACGCCGTCTTTTTCCCGACCCTCCTTGAAACTGTCGGGCACGGGCATAACGACGCGCTCTTTTTCGGGCGGCCCCTCATTGCGAGCGATTTGGACTTCGCGCACGAAATTTGCGGCGACGCGGCGTATTACGTCGATCCGTTTTCCCCGGAGAGTATGAAGAACGCGCTCCTGACGCTGAAAGACGATCCCATTTTGCGCAAAGAACTCGTAGAACGCGGTAAAAAACGGCTCGAGATAGCGGTCCCGTCCTGGGACGAGATTGTCGGAAGCGTTCTGATTCAAGAGGGCATAGAAGTTCGGCGGTAACTTGAACTTTTTCTGCCGGGCCGAACGACGGCGCGCGTCTCTTTCCGGCGCGCCGAGCGGTCCGGAAGGCGTATTCGCGAATCGGAGCGCATGTTTCAAGCGGTCTGATTTCCTATTTTTCCGATAGAATTCTTATTTTTTTGAAAAAATTCTTCTATTTGGCGTTTCAGCGCTCTTGTCATTACGTATAAGTTATGAGATAATTGACAATGACTGGGCGGACGCATTAGAACGTTAACCTGCCAGAACCCACAAGGGGGAAATAGCGGCCGCCCGGCGTAATTGCGATCGAGTTACGTTGTTTTTTTGCGGGACGCTCAACGTGCGCGAACGCCCCGCCAATCATACTCAGACGGCCGGCACGACGGTTTCGTTCGAGTGTTGATCTCGCCTCAATAAGGAAAAAGTACATGAAAAGAAGTAAGCTTACCTCGTATTTTTCGAATCTTCGGAAAGAATCCGCGAAGAACGCCCGTCCTTCGCAGCTTCGTCTTGAATCGCTCGAAGCGCGTCAGCTGCTGAGCGTAACCGACGTCGCCACGCTCGCCGCCGCGTCGGAAGCCGAACAGCCGGCCGCGTACACGACGGCCGCGCCCGTCTCCGACGCCGTAATCGACGTCAGCTCCGTTCTCGTTACGACGGCGGTCGCCCATAACACCGACGACGTGTATGCGATTGAAACTTTGGGAATTGGCGCCATGGATTTCGATTCTATTTTCACATGGAGCACCGGCACCGGCCGTCTGATCGGTATTGATTTTACCAAATGGAACCCTCTGGTCCCCTCGTGTTCAGTAGAAGGCAAATCGTTTGATCTGACCGTCTTCCCTGAGCTTAAAAGCGTTACCGCCACCGGCTGCGGAATCGCCTCCCTGACGGTCGCCAATTTAACGAAGCTTGAGACGCTCTACGTTTCCGGTAACGCGCTTGACGCGTTGGACGTCTCCGGCTGCTCCGCCCTTTATAATTTGCAGTGCGGCAATAATAATATCGACAGTCTCAATCTGAGCGGAACCGCCCTCACGATTTTGAGCTGCGAAAGCAACGCGCTTACCGAGCTCGACCTCTCCGCAGCTACGCGTCTTACCGCGCTTAGCTGCTACGACAACCCGCTGACGGTAATCGACGCGACCCCCTGCGTCAATCTCAGTTCACTCGAGTTCTATGACGGAGTCCTTGAAACGGTTTACGTTAATCACAGTTCTAACGTCAATATGCAGGCCTATGTTAAGAGAAGCGAATGCGATCTTACCGTTGTCGACGCGGGCAATAATGCGATTACCGCGACGGCGACCGACTCATATTACAAGTTCTCTTTGGGTTCCAGCGCGGCCAATCCGATTACGATGACGGTAACGTTCCGGAACGAAAACAGCGCGACCCAGACGATCGAGATCGATCCGTATATCAAGCTCGACAAGACGGAAAACAGCGAGCCGGTCTACGCCGTCATTAGCGAAAACGTCGAGCTGACCGGCATGACGCTCTTCGGCATGGCCGATCCGACGTTCAAAGTCTCCGTCGCCGGATATACCGTCGAGGAAAGCGCGGAATTCGTTAAGGTCGAAGACAATACGCTTATCTACGTCGGCGGCCTTGCTTCCAGCGCGACCCCCTACAACGTTACCGTTACGGTCGAAGACGGCGACGCGGTCGACAGCGCCGAGTTCGCGCTGACCGTCGCGCAGTACAAGCTTGCCGCGCCCGCGAATCTGACCGTCTCCGAAACCGCGGAAACTTCGATCGGCCTCGTTTGGGAAGCGGGCGACGAATACGCCCAATCCTATACCGTCGACGTCTACGCGGACGGCGAACTGGTCGCCTCTCAGACGACCGCCGAGACCTCCGCGACCGTTTCCGGTCTCGACGCGAATACCGAATACACGTTTAACGTTACGGCGACTGGCGACGATCTGGAAGATTCCGACGCCGCGACCGTAACCGCGCGCACCGATATGGCGACGCTCGCGACTCCGACCGGATTCGCCGTCTCCGCCGCGACCGAATCGACGATCTCGCTGACCTGGACCGACGTCGTGAACGCGACCGGCTATACGGTCGATATTGTCGACGGAGACGTCGCCGTCGCGACCCAGACGGTAACCGACGTCGCCGCGACGTTCGAAGACCTTGACGCGAATACCGAATACACGTTCCGCATTCAGGCGACGACGCTTGGCATGAACCCGTCCGATTACGCGTACGTTACCGGCCACACCGACATGGCGACGCTCGACGCGCCGACCAATCTTACCGCCGCCGCGACCGACACGACCGTGACGCTCACGTGGGACGCCGTCGAAGGCGCCGCCGCGTACTTTATCGAAGGCTACGGCGAAACGACCGACACGACCTTTACGGTCGCCGAACTTGAACCGAATACGGAATATACGTTCAGCGTTATCGCGACCGCCGACGCCATGTATCCGTCCGCCGCCGCGAACGTTACCGTCACGACCGAAAAAGCGACGCTCGCCGCGCCGACCGATCTCGCCGCCGACGCCGACGTCAATTCCGTCACGCTCACGTGGACCGCCGTCGAAGGCGCGACCGCGTACGTTATCGACGGATACGGCGAAACCTCCGACACGACCTTTACGGCCTACGACCTCGCGCCGGAAACCGAATATACGTTCAACGTCAAGGCGACCGCCGACGGTATGAACGATTCCGAATTCGCGACCGTGACCGTTACGACGGAAGCCGAGCCCGTAATCGTATACGCGATCGAACTGTCCGCGTCCGAGAAGACGGTCGCCGACTCCGCGGCGGACGTCAAACTCGCCGACGTTGCTCTGACCGGCTATACCGACGCGGCGGAATTCGCCGTTACGGTTAACGGCGACGCCAGCGAAGCGGTCGCCGTCGTCGACGGCAAGCTCGTTTACGCCGGCGGTCTGGAAGCCTCCGAAACGGCGTACGCGATTACCGTAACCGTCTCTGAAGGCGAGCAGACCTCGTCCGCCGATTTCGCGCTGACCGTTACGGAAGTCGTCGGCCCGGCGATCACCATGTCGACCGACAGCCCGCTCGTCGGCGGCCGCGTTACCACGACGCTCGATCCGGCCGGAAACGCGACCTATCAGTGGTACGTCGGCGAATCGGAAGATTCC
>CADACS010000027.1 GCA_902786505.1 uncultured Planctomycetota bacterium
ACATTACCTGGCACAGCCAGAACAAGTTCAACAGGCCGGGGCCTTACACCGATGTCACGCAGATCCTTCAGGAAGACCCTTCCGCCCGCTTCCAGAACGACAATCCGCTTTGGAAATACGGCGAGTATCATTGGGGCGAGCCCGAGATGGGCTATTTCCTCAGCCAGGACGAGTGGGTGATCCGCAAGGACATCTCGATGCTGCAGGATGCCGGGGTGGACGTGCTGGTGATGGACGTCACCAACGGCGTCTGCTACTGGGACGAATGGGAAGTCCTCTTTTCCACGATGATGAAGATGCGCCAGGAAGGCAACCGGACGCCCCGGTTCGTCTTCTGGTCGTACAACAACAAGCCGGTGAATGTCGTCAAGCAGCTGTATGAGCGCTATTACAAGGCTGGCAAGTTCTCCGACCTGTGGTTCTACTGGGACGGCAAGCCCCTTTTGCTTTTCAACGCCAATCCCGGCAAGGACGCCAACGGCCAGTACAAGGTAAGCATCGACGACTACCCGCGCGAGATCTTCGATTTCTTCACGCTGCGCAACATGTGGTGGGGCTTCTACAAGGAGCACGGTGTCCGCTACATCGGCACCGAAGACTACTGGAGCTTCGGCTATTCGATGGGCGACCCGAACATCATCCACATGACCCCGGAAGAACTGGTTTCCAAGCACGACGGCAAACCCGAGGAGGCGGCCGTCACGCCCGCCCAGCATCCGGTGCGCCTGAATGACAACACCACCCCGATCGGCGTGGGCAAGTCCTGGTCGCGTGAAGGCGGCGAACCGGAGTTGGACGAGCACGACATGCCCGTCGAAGCCTATGTGCCCTGGCTCGGCAGGAAAGTGGCGCATCCGGAAGGCTACGGCATCTACTTCCAGGAACGCTGGGAGGATGCCCTGGCCGTCGATCCGCCCTTCATCTACCTGAACGACTGGAACGAGTGGACGGCCGGAAGATATACGACTCCTGAAACGCTCAAAGCAATCAACTTCATGCGCCGCGGAAAGGACGCCACCTACTTCTTCGTCGATCAGTACAACGCCGAATTCAACCGCTGCATTCAGCCCATGAAGGGCGGATATACCGACAACTACTACATGCAGACGGTCAACAACATCCGCCGGTACAAGGGCGTGCGTCCGAACCCGATCGCAAAAGGCTTCGTCTCCAACGCAGGAAAAGACGCCAAAGACGCGCTTGGCGTTTGGGATTCGATCGAAGTGGAATTCCGCGACGCTATCGGCGACACGGCCCATCGCGACGCGCCCGGTTACGGCGGAGAGCGTTACGTCGACACGACCGGACGAAACGATATCGTAACCTGCAAAGTGGGCGTCGACTCCGACAATCTCTATTTCCTCGCCGAAACGAAAGACGCGTGGACTCCGTCGACCGATCCGAACTGGGCGCTGCTCTTTATCAACGCCGATCAGGATTATTCGAACGGCTGGTACGGATACGATTTCCTCATTAACAAGAATGTCGTCGACGGTTCGAAAACGACGCTCTGCAAATGGGACGGAAAAGAATGGCAAGAGATCGGCGAACTTGACTACGCCGTTAAAGACAATCGGCTTGCCGTCGTCGTTCCGCGCAAACTCCTCAACGCCGACGGCGCGGAGATTCGTCTCGATTATAAATGGAGCGACAATCCGACGGAACTCGTCGATCCTATCTCCCTGTGCGTCGCCGGCGATACCGCTCCGAACCGTAGATTCAACTATCGCTTTATCTGGAAAGAAAAATGATGTGAGATTCGGTTAGGGACAAGCGCTCTTCTTTTTCGCTGCGAGAAACAGGGCGCAAGGCTGTCGAAAGGAGCGCGATTTCACATGAGACCGCGCTCCTCTTTTATCTGCCATGTGAGAAGTCTTTATTTAACAGCGTCTGTTCTCCGCGTCTCTCCCCTTGCCTTTCCCGCAGCGAACCGGCAGACAGAGCTCCTTATGAAATACAAAAACGCCCTGAATCCAAGTTGAGATTCAGGGCGTTTTTTTCGCGGCGCTCGCCAGTCTAAATCAGATCATTCATGCCGCAAGGCTTCGATCGGGTCCATCTTCGCGGCGCGAATCGCGGGATAAACGCCGAACACGACGCCGATGAGAATCGAAATCAAAAACGCGAGCGGAACAGACCAAAAGACGATGATCGGCGTCAGCTCCTGGACAATTGCGGGCAGACTCGCAATCAGGTCGGGATTCGTCTTTTTAAGAATCCCCATGGCAAACACGGTAACCGGACGGCACGTCAAACCGACCAAAACGCCCAGTCCGCCGCCGACCACGGAGAGCATAATCGTCTCAATGAGGAACTGGCGGACAATATCGCCGCGTTTTGCCCCCAACGCGCGGCGAATACCAATTTCGCGCGTACGTTCGGTAACCGTCGCGAGCATAATGTTCATAATGCCGATGCCGCCGACGAGAAGCGAAATGCCCGCGATGAGCCCCATAAACACGTTGAACATCATGCGCGTCGTCTTCGCCTGCTCGAGCAATTCAAGCGGAACCGTTATTCCGTAATCTTCAAACTTATTGTGGTACTGCTCAAGAGTCAGCTTAATAATCTCCGACGTCTGCATAACGTCGGCAACCTTGCCAACCTTCAGCGTAATCTGCTTGAGCTGAACCGTCTCGCCTTCCATTGAACCGCTGCGGCGGACGACGACCGTGTCGCCAACGCGCGTCTGCATCGTCTGCAGCGGAACATAGACGTCGTACGAGTAATCCTCTGATTTGAACGAACTTCCAATCGCCGCCGACGCGTTGCGCGGATTTGCGACGCCAATCACGCGGAAATAGTAATTCTCGCCTACGCGAATCAGTTTTCCCAGAGGTTCCTCATAGGGAAAGAGCGTCGACGCCACGCCGGCGCCAAGAATACAGTAGTCGCAGGCTGTCGAATTCTCATCGTCGGTAAAAAAACGGCCGTCGAGCAGCGAAATTTTAACGACGTCGAAGTAAGAGGCTGTGCAGCCGACTAAACGCCCGTCGACCTTCCAGCGACCGTTTTGAAAGGTCTCCTGATAGTCTTTAATCGGCGCGGAATTCACGATCGTGGGAATCGTCTCCGTGAGCCGCTCAAAGTCGGCGCGAGTCAATCCGTACTCAGGAAACTGCATACCGCGGCCCCCGCTGGCGGAAGACAGAGCCTCGTTAGGCGGCTTGATTGTACTGACGATGATATTGTCGGCGCCCAAACTCTCAATCTGCTCTTGTGCTTTCTGGCTAATCCCTTCGCCAATCGCCATAAGCCAAATGACGCTTGCGACCCCGATAAAAATACCAAGGACCGTAAGCAGGGAGCGCATCGGGTGCAAGTACAGGCTCTTGATCCCCGAAAGCAGCGTGCGAAAAGCGTGTCTCATCTTATCGATTTACCCATCAAACGCGCAAAAGAAACGCTGTTCGTATCAAGCGTCTCTATCTTTCGCGTAATTATAAATTGCGCAACCTCTATCTGAACCGCGTTTATCAAACGTCAAATCGGGCGCAGACGCGTATCCGATTCAATCAGGCCGTCGCGTAAACGGACGATGCGTTTACTCCGCGCGCCGACGTCGTCCTCGTGCGTAACCAAAATAATAGTTCGCCCCTGCTCGCTAAGTTTGTCGAGCAGGTCGAGAATCTCCGCTGTCGTCTTAGAGTCCAAGTTGCCCGTCGGCTCGTCGGCGAGAATGAAATAAGGATCGTTCACCAGACTGCGCGCAATCGCAACGCGTTGCTGCTGACCGCCGGAGAGCTGCGTCGGACGGTGATTGAGACGGTCGGCGAGACCGACCATTTTGGCAAGCTCTATACAGCGCTTCCGAGAACGAAGCGACGCGTTGCCCTGATAAAAGAGCGGAACTTCGATATTCTCAATAACCGTCAACTGTTGAATCAGGTTATACGACTGAAAAACGAACCCAATTCGCGTCGAGCGAATTTCAGAGAGATGGTCGTCGTCGAGAGTCGTGATATCGTCGTGACCGAGCCAAATTTTCCCAGCCGTCGGGCGGTCGAGACAGCCCAAAAGGTTCAGCATGGTACTTTTACCGGACCCGGACGCGCCCATAATGGCGACGTAATCTCCTTTCGGAACCGAAAGGTCAACCCCGCGCAGCGCGTGTACGGTTTCTCCTTTGAGAACGTATTCGCGCTTCACGCCGGTTAACTTCGCGGCGAAAAATTCTTCGGCTTCCGCGTTGAGATCATTCGCGACTTTTTTCTTTTTGGTAAACATACGACTATTTCAAAATCAAATTTGCCAACGGATTCGCAGGAAAAGGAACGCCCGAACGGGAACGGTTAAGCGCTCCGCGTTCGAGGAGTCGTCCTTTTGAGCGCGAGACAAACGGCGCTTGCATTACCGCGGAGGAGGTCCAAATCCGCCGCCAGCGCCGGAATCCGACGAGCCCGTAAGAGTCGTCGACGCAAACAGCTTGCCAACGGCGTCGTTGACGTCGTTATACCCCTTGACAAATTCGTTCTTCTGGAGCAAACCGTCGTTGTTGAAATCCATCTGGGAAATAAAGAACGCAATCGCCTGACGAAGGCTCTTCGCCTCGCCCAAGGACTTAATAGGTTCGGGCTTAGGAAGTCGCATACCTTCGGGGGCCGGTCCCTGTCCGTCAGGCGCGGCTTGTCCGTCGGCCGGCGGCGAAGGAAGATTCGGGGCTCCCTCTTGACCGTTCTGAGGAGTCGGCGCGTTCGGAAGGGCAGGCGCAGATTGAGTCGCTCCGCTTCCCTGCTCGCCGTTTCGGGCAGGAGCGTTCTGCGCAGCCTGCGGGCCGACGCCGTTCGGAGCGCCCTGCCCGCCCTGAGCGTTCGGGCCGCCTTGACCGCCCAAAAGGGCGAGGCCGTTCGGAAGTCCTTGACCGCCTTGTCGGCCGAAACCGCCAAAGCCGCGACGACCGCCGCCTCGACGGCCGCCCATTTCGCTGACGTCGATACGTTCGCTCAAAATACGTTCCGCGACAAGTTTGACGTTTTCAAACGAAATTTCGGTCGCTTCCTGATCGTCCTCCGGAGCGTATTCCTTAAACAGCTTGTCAATTTCGTCGTCTGTCTCGGAATCTTGGAAACTCTTGCGGTCGGTAAAGAAACCGATGACGAATTCCGTCGGCTTCATAACGCCGTCGCCGTTTGAGTCCCAATCCTCAAAGAGAGGACCAAAGGCGAGGTAGTCGGAGTCTTGCTCGTGACGGAGAATATCCATCTCGGAATCGTCAATCTCCTCTTCCTCGTCGCCTGTGGCTACAGTTTCAAGATCTTTGTTGGAAGACGGATTGTTTAAAGGAGCGACGTCGACCGACTCAGAATTCGGGAACATCGATTCAAAGAATTCGTCGGAATTCTCAATGAGGAAATTAAGCCCGTCTCTCGTAATATCGTTTCCGCTAACGTATTTCGTCCAATCGACCTGATCGAGATAAGAAACGCGTTCCAAAGGATCGGCGTCCGAATCGCCCCGCAATTTTTTGATCTCGTCCGTTAGACGCGCAATTCGAGACTCCGCGCTCTCGGATCCGGAAGTCGCCACGCCGGCCGCGGAGCCTTCAACCGGCTGCGCGTTTTGGAGAAGTTCAATTTCTTCCTGACGCCGCGTAATTTCATTCTGGCGGGAAGCGACGCGCGCCTGAAGCGCAGACGTCTTCGTCGAAATCGCCGCTAGAAGCTCGCGCTGCATCTCCATAACGGTACGCGTGAAGAACGGCTGGATCGCCGCCACCTTCGAATCATGCGCCAGTTTATCCTCAATCGTTTGGGTATACGTTTCAGCGTTTTCCTGAAGATCTTGCAAACCTGCGGAATCGTCGTCCCCGCCGCCTGCGCCGCCGCCTCCTCTACCGAAAAGAGCCGCCAGCTTCGAGGGATCGAACCCTTCCGGAAGCATACCGGCCGGAATGCCGCCTGCGCCGCCCATACCGGGAAATCCGCCGCCTGCGCCAGACGCGCCAGCTCCAGGGAATCCGCCTCCGGCGCCGGGGCCTCTGCCGCCGCCCGCGCCGGGCGCGCCGGCGACCGCTTCCTCGCCGCCGCTCGCCTCGATTTCCTTTTGTTTCGCTTCTTCAGCTTCTAACTCGGCGACCTTCTGCTGATAGATTTCGGAATTCTCAAATTGCGAAGGAGCGTTTACGTCGGGGAACGTAACGTTTTCTCGGTAAAGACGCGCGCCGCTCACGACGACGTCCCCTTCTTGCAAACCGTCGAGAACGATAACCTGCTTTTCGTTAGACGCGCCAAGCAGGACTTCTTTGCATCCCCAGACGCCGTCGTTATAGGTAACGCAGTACGTCTTCTTGCCATACTCAGTAACGCACTGGACGGGCACCATTAAGACGTCTTTCTGTTCGTCCGCGATAATGCGAACCTGCGCGGTGAGGCCGGAACGCAGTTCAGGAATATCTTCGTTGATCTTAACCAGCGTAACGTAGTCTTTCGCAGAAGACATCCAGACAATTTCAGGATAGAGATTAACCTTGGTCACTTCTCCTTCGACGACGCGGTTGGGCATCGAGTCAAAGGTAATCTTCGCGGGCATACCCACCTTAACCGACGAGATGTTAGACTCGTTAATCATCGTCTTCACTTGCATTTGGGTCTTGTCGGGCAAGCGGATAAGAACCTGACGCTGACGAACGGTCGAACCTTCTTTAATCATTTCAGATTCGGACATTCGGCGCGAATCCTGATTCGCGTAAACGACCTGACCGTCTTGAGGAGCCTTAATCTTGCAGTTTGCGGACTGAGCGCGATACCGGTTCTCACGGTTAAGGTTAATGTTATAGGAGTTTTTGTCGGAATCGACTTTCGCGCGCGCCGTCTCGATATCGGACATAAGCGACGTAATCTGTTTCTCGCTCGTGTACTTGAGCAGCGTCATCTTCTTCAGATTCGTCACTTCAAGCGAATTCTTCGCGCTCTCTTCGGCGACTTTGTCGATCTCGTACTGAAGCTCGGTTGAGTAGTTCAAGTTCAAAAGACGTTCGGTAAACCGGGAAATATCCGCCTTCTGTTTACGAGTCTGCTCCGCGTCAAAGATTGTGTTCTCGTACTCCTTCCAGTTCTGTTCAAACGTCCCTTCGACGTATTCTTCGAGAGAAATTTCTGCAGAACGGAGCGTCGCGCGGGAACTGTTGAGCGTCGCGCGGGAGGAGTTTGTCTGAACCGTTTGAGAGTCGAGCTTTTCGTCGACGTCGGAAGAATCTAACTCTACTAACAGGTCGCCTTTTTTAACGTCGGACCCTTCGGGAATAAGATAGATGACCGTCGCCGCGCCTTCGACCTGAGACGCCACGTCGATGTTTTTCGCGCTCTCCGCGCTCCCTTTCCCGTTCACTTCGTGAATGAACGTCCCCTTCTGCGCCCTCTCGTAGATGACGTTCGCGTGTCCGGAAGATTTCGAATGCTGAAACTTCCAATACACGCCGGCGCCTACTGCCGCGATTAACGCCAAGAATACAAGAACAACGCCCGTAGTTCCTCCGCGTCTTGACGTCACGTGGGAACGGCGTCTCCAAGTCTGAGCCTCTGCAAACATGAGGTTACCCTGTTATAGTGGTCGATCTCGCGTCAACACAGCCAAACGCCGCCAAAAGACGTTCGGTTAACCGACGCAATCAATCTGGTGTTTTTCTCTGTGCGCGTCAAACGCCAACGTGACGTTAGCGCCGCTATCATACGTCAAAGCGCTACTTGACGTTCTATAAGTCTAATTCGACCGCTAAAAAACGTCAAGGATAACGACGGAGAAATGGAGCCATTATTACTTTAAAAATATTTAAACGACGCGTCCTGTCGCGCTAATCAAAACAACCGTCAAACATTCCTTGAAATCCGCCTTTTATCCAGCCCTTACAAAGGTTGCCTTTTATCCAATCCCCAGATTCTGTCTGAAACTTTTCCGACATTGCCAAGATTGACGCCCTTACCTTCAAAAGTCGCGGCCAATACCTCTGTTTCAGCTAATTGCCAATTTAGCCGAGGTCGATATCGAAAGGAGACGCTCTGCTTGGCTTGGGGCGAAAATAAACAGACAGCGCCTGTTTAGACCGCCAAATGCCGGAACAGTTTCGGTTCTCGCGTATTTTTTAGAGCTGAAGCGTTGCTAGTCGTTTCCGCGCCTTCTTTAGGCCTCCCCCTGGCCGACGTGACCGTACTTGGTATTTTGCGCCGTTATATTGGAATCTCACTCCAGTCAAGGATTGTAAAATGGGAAAAATGAACAAAATCACAATCGCCGCGTCCGGCGTCGTATTGGCCTTGGTTTGCGGCGCGTCTTTGTTTACTGACGTCGCAATGGCGCAAACTCAGCAATTAAACACGCTGAAAAATGCGCGTCAGTATACCGTCTACCGAGGGAAGAACAATATAACAGGCGACAGGAATTTCTTGGAACCTACGCAAGCGCCGGTCATCAGCGATATTGACGTTGACTCGAACTACATTTACGTTGGAACTGACGACCGCTACGTCTACCGTCTCGACATGAAAAATGTCGACCTCCTCCCAGAAAGAATCTTTGAAATTGCCGACTCTTGGATTCGAGCAATTGAAATCTCGCCTGACGGAGGGACAATGGCAGTCCTCTCTCAAAACGGCGAACTCAAAATCAGAAACCTTAACACGAACGACTGGATAGATATCTCCGAAGGGGGAATAGATTCGAAAATGAAAGGCGCGCACGCGCTTGTCTATTCACCGGACGGCAAACAAATAGCGGTTACTTGCAACAAGGGACAGGGCAATGGCGCAGCTCTCAACAGTTCCGTCTATATCTACAGTATAGAAAACTCGGCAAGTAAGGACATAAGAAAGTTTGTCGTACGTCTGGACCAAATTCTTCCTGCTCCAATGGGCAGTCGAACGGCGCTCGCTTTTTCGAATTCTGGCGAAATGTTGGCCGTTGGAGGAAACGACGGAACGTTTGTCCTCTATGACGTCAAAAACAGACCTGCAAGAGTAATCGAATCTCTTAAGTTCAACCAAAAGAGCTCGCGTCGAGTTCGTGCGTTCGCATTCAACAAGAGCGACACGCTTCTTGCCGTTGGAGGCGACAAGGATGAAATTGAACTCTGGAACATAGGTAATCTTGACAACATTTCCCTCGTGAATGGGCTCACTTTACCGCCTCAGTCCCAAGGGAATAATTCAGACGGCGTAATAAGACCTAGCCGCAATAATGGCAATAATAGCGCCGGTAAAGTCTTTGCGCTCAATTTCTGTGAAAGTGAAAATTACTTAGTCTCCGGAGATTCGCTTAACAGGGTCCTTTTGTGGGACGTTGCAACCCAGACTCTCTTAGCCGACGGAAAAGGACATAGGGGAACAGTCACGTGTTTAAAATACCTTGCGGAGGATCCTCTTGATCCGATCGGGAGTAAGTCCCCTTGCATCTTCAGTGGGAGCTTTGATACGACCGTTATTAAATGGAAATTTGAATAAAGTGTTATGATTTTTCCAAAAAAATCCGATAACACCAGAAGAAGCCGAAAAATATAGTTTTTTCGTCATAACTGACAACGTCTTTAGTTTCTACGCTACGGATAAACGTAGAAATTTTGATACGAAGCGGCGTTTGTTTTGCGAAAAACAGAATTCTGCGGCTGTTTGACAGATTTCTATCTCTGGCAGATTCCGATATCGGCCAGGGATCTTGGAGTTTTCGCCGTAAAAACAGACGTCCGAAACGGGCGGCGAAAGCTGGTTGGCGCGCGTGCGCGCTAATCGCAGTAAATTGACGTATATACGGTTCGCGCAGTTTTCGCGCGGCAAATCGTTAAGGAAAAAACGGCGGGGCTTAGCTCGCCGAAGAGCAAGGAGCTCAACGTTTTCTCTAAACGATTTAGGGATTTCATAGATTTGCGCTCTTTTTCGGAAGCAAGCGCGCGAAAGGTCGGAAGCATGTCGCATTTCATTCCTAAACAAGCGATCGAAACGAAACCGTCGGTGGGCTCGAAACGGAAGCGCAGCAGACGTTCTAAGGCAGATTACAATCCCTCGCCCAAACGGCGATGCCGCGTTGAGGAACTGGAAAAACGCGAATACTTGGCCGCGGATCCTATCTCGGTTGGAGTCGTGTACACCGAACAGTACATGGAGACCGAGGGAGATATCTTTACCGTCGCATGGGTCGGCGGCGAAGACGGCGGCGCTACGACGCTCGACTCTCTTATCATTAACCTCGATAAGAATCAAAACGGTCGGCTCGACACGGGCGAGGCCATCTTTGATACCGAAGGCGCGGACGGAGTCTATTCGTACGTCCCGTTCCAGCTTGTAAGCAAGAGCGACGAAATCGGCTACGACTATCAAGTCGAAGACGGCGGTCAAGTCCTTACCATTACCTTTACCAATTTCCATGAAGGCGATTCGTTTATCTTTAAGATAGACCTTGACGAATACCAGCCGTCCGCCACGAATTCGGATCCGAAAACGTCGACGAACAGCGCTCAGGTCGAAGGCGCCGAAATGGGCGGTTCGCTCGAGAACTACGGCGATTTGGCGGGTTCCTACATGACCACGACGTTCACGTCGACTCATTATCAGACGTCGGCGGAAACGGCCATGTTTGTCGACCAGTTTGACAACGAGTATGATCGCGCGAATTTCCCTGAGCTTGACAATGCGTATAACGACGTCCAGTTTCCTGCCGACGTCGTATATAAAGACGCGTCTGACAAGGTTGGCGACGAAGGGATCGCGAGAGCAGGCGTGCTGGCCAAGTACGATCTCACGCCCAAACCGATCGTTATCTCCGGGTACGTCTATGCCGACCACGACGTAGACTGCAACTACGAACCCCAAGATCAGGACGTGCCGCTCTCTAACGTCGAAGTTACTCTTTACGACGTAGACGGCGCTAAAGTAGGCGTAACGAAAACAGACGTCAACGGCTACTACGAGTTCAGCGACAGCTCGCTCATGCCGGGCAAGTATCAGATTATCTCGCAATCCGACGTCGTTTCTCCGTCTGGAGATCACTATGTCGACTTCTGCGCTAAAGGCGGAACCTTCGGTACGAAGATCAATCCGTTGGAAATCGACGTCGACGGCATGCAGGGCGGCGACGTCGCAGACAACAACAACTTCGCCAAAGTACTCCCCGCGACGATTTCCGGGCACGTTTTTGAAGACTTCAACGACAATGGCGTCAAAGACGCCGGCGAGAGCTGGGATGAAGTCGTTAATCCCGTAACGGTTGAGCTTTATCGCATTGTTACGAATGAAGACGGAAGCAAGAAGTACGTCTTCATGGAATCGCAGCAAGTTGGCGCGGACGGATACTATCAGTTCGATTTTGACTGCTCTTACGGGCCTGACGGAGAGTACCGCAAACTGCCCGGCAGAACCTATGAAATCAGAGAATACCAGCCTTCCGCTTATACGGACGGCAAGGATCACATCGGATCGCTCGGCGGCGTACAAACGCAGAAAGGCGACGTCGACGTCGTTAGCGAGATTTTTGTCGGATACGGTCAAAACGGCGTAAACTACGACTTTGGCGAGCTCAAACTTGGCTCCATTTCCGGAAATGTCTATGAAGACCGCAACGATAACGCCGTCCTCGACAGAGGGGAACCCGCAATCGCCGGCGTTACGGTCAATCTGTACCAATGGAACGGTTCGTCGTATGAATTCCTTGCGTCGACCGAAACCAATCAAGAAGGCTATTACTACTTTGGCGACCTTGATATTTCCTGCAAGTACGCCATTGAAGAAGTTCAGCCGGATGGATACTCCCAGGGCAAAATCAACGCCGTCGGGTCCCTTGGCGGAAAGGCCCAACGCGACTACTTCTCGGAAGTTGAAGTCGGTTGGAACGAGCACGGATATGATTACAACTTTGGCGAATTGAAACTCGGCCAGATCGCTGGAAACGTTTTCGAAGACCGCAACGACAACGGCGTCTTTGACAGCGGAGAAGCGGGTATTGCCGGCGTCGATATCGATCTGTACCGATGGAACGGTTCCAATTACGAATACGTCAAGTCGACGAAGACGGATTCGAAGGGCGCCTATCTCTTCACAGAGCTCGATATTAACGAAGAATACGCCGTTAAAGAACATCAGCCCGACGAATACGACGACGGTAAAGATCACATTGGAACCCTTGGCGGGAATGTACTTGCGTACGACAGCGTCAATAAAATTGACGAAATGCGGGATATTTACGTTCAATGGGACGACAAAGGCGAAAAGTACGACTTTGGCGAGTTAAAACTTGCTTCTATATCGGGTTACGTCTATCACGACAGGAACGACAACGGGAATTACGACGACGACGAGAATCCTATCGCCGACGTAACCGTCGACCTGTACGCTCTTGAAGACGGCGAGTACAAGTATGTCCGCTCGACCAAAACGAACGGCGCTGGATTCTACAGCTTTGACGGGCTCGATATCAACAAAACTTACGCCGTCAAAGAACATCAGCCGATCGACTGGAACGACGGTAAAGACAGTATCGGAACTCTGGGCGGAACCGTTCTGCCGTTCGATCCTGTCAATAACATCGACGAAATGAACGATATCTACGCCGAGTGGGGAGACAGAGGCGAAGAGTACAACTTTGGCGAACTCGCGCCCGTCGGATCGTTGAGCGGTTACGTCTATGAGGACAACAACGACAACGGCCTCAAGGAAGTGGGAGAAGCAGGAATTAAAGACGTTACGGTTCAGCTCTACAAAGTTGATCCGGAGACCGGCTTGGCTATCCTGGTCGGAACGCAAACGACCGACAGCAACGGTTACTACAAGTTCAGCGACTTGGAACCGCGGCTTACCTACCTTGTTCACGAAGTTCAGCCGACTGAATACTACGACGGAAAAGACGCCGTTGGAACCATTTTTGGAACCGTTGTCGGCAGACAGGTCAAAAACGACGAAATTGAACAGATTTATCTGCCCAATAACGGGGACGGCGTCAATTACAACTTTGGCGAACTCAAGCCCGCGTCGCTCAGCGGCTTTGTTTACTACGACCAGAACAAGAACGGCCTTAAAGACCTCGGCGAACCGGGTATCCCGAACACGACGGTCACGCTCTGGAAACTCGACGCCGCAACGGGAACCTACAAGGAAACGGGACGCGTCGTCAAGACGGACGGCGCTGGCCATTACATCTTCGACAACTTGCAGCCGAGCCAAGTCTATCGGATCGTTGAAACGCAGCCGAAAGGCTACAAAGACGGCGCCGAGTCCTTGGGCACCCTTGGCGGAAACGTTGGCGCCGACGAGTTCTACAACGTCAACGTTGCTCCGGGCGACGTCGGTGAACAATACAACTTCGGCGAAATTCGCGACCTCGATCCCCCTCCGTACATACCGCCTACGCCTGCGAAAGTTCCGCTCAATACGTGGTCTGCAGCGCCGACGTACTTCTCGTACGTCTTCAATCAGCCCTATAACCCCGGCAGTATGACGACTTTGTACGGCGGCGGGGGCGGATTTGCCGATCCGCATGTCTGGCGGCTCAGCTCGCTCGACTCCGCTTCGCTTAAAAGTGAGTCGACGGTTGCTTGGCAAGACGGTTTCCGAGGGGACAGATCGCTTCTTGCGAGCGTTGAACCCGACATGTGGTTCCACAATGGCAATGGCAACTGGGCGGACGTCAGCTCTAAGGCCAGTGGCGGCACGTCTAAGTGGATTTACTTCAACGATCTGAAGATTCGTGGTCAAATAGACGACGGGTCGCTTAAAGAGTTCGGCAAGGCCGGCACCCCCATCGTCGGCGACTGGGCGGGTAAAGGAAAAGACTCGCTCGGCATATTTGCCGACGGAAGCTGGTACCTTGACGCCAACGGCGACGGCGTTTGGGACGGCGACGATATCTTAGCAAGATTGGGTGACGGAAGTACCGATCCGGTGGCCGGAGACTGGGACGGCGACGGAAAAACCGATATTGGCGTCTACGGTCCGAAGCTTGACTCCGACCAACCCTTCATCGTTGCTGAAAAAGGTATGCCAGCCGACTTGAAAGTTTATCAAACCGTCGTAGACGAAAGTTTGAAGAGGAAGATTTCTGAAAACGGAGCCTTTAACGAAAAGGCTATGGGGAAACCACACGTTGACGATATGCAAATCCGCGGCGTTCGCTCTGGAAGAAATGGCCAAGTCCGTTACGACTTGGTAGACCATGTGTTCGAGAATGGCAGTAGTCTCGACACGCCGATTACGGGCGACTGGACGGGCGAAGGAATTGCTAGGATTGGTCGTGTGCGCGGCAACAGAATTTATCTCGATTACAATGGAGACGGAAAATTCGACTCGAACGAAGAATATGTCTTCCACTTCGACGAGAACCTTGCTGCCGAAAAATACATCCCTGTGGTCGGCGACTTTGACGGCGACGGCATCGATACGGTTAGTTTCTTCAACGACGGCAAGTGGTTTATCGATCGTAACGGCGACGGTTACGCCGACGTTAACACCACGTTGGGTAAACAGGGCGATAAACCGATCGCAGGCGACTGGGATGGCGACGGGATCGACGGGATCGGAATTGTGCGCGATACAGGCGCCGGTAACGCCGACGCTAGCACGGACTCCGATTTTATTTCTACCAGTTCCTCAGATCCAGACCAACAGGTTGGCGATCTCGCTATGAACTGACCTAGGTTCGAGCCTCGTTCGCGGACCTGACGTCGACGGACAGTTGACGCCGCAATGGGCCCCATTAAACACAAAGAGTCGACGTCGCAAACACGGCGTCGGCTCTTTGAGTATTTAGCCGACATAATAGAAAGTTCACGTCATGATTCGTTTTGCCGTTATTGCCGACGTTCAGTATGGCGATCTTGACGACTCGATCGGTCGTTTTTATCGCGCGTCGCTCTCTAAATATCTGCTCGCGGCCGGTGAAATCGCCGCCGAAAAGGTCGACTTCGTTTTGCAGCTGGGCGACGCGTCGCAAACTGCTTGGGCCAATCACGCCGCGGTATGCGAACTCTTTAAAGTCGGAGAAGAAGCTGGAATTACATGGCGGCACGTGCTAGGAAATCATGATTTCCTCGTTCCCGACGAAAAGAAAGATCAGCTGTACGCCGATTTTGGGCTCGAAAAGCCGGGCTACTACGAATTCCCCGTCAAAGACCCGGACGATCCCGAAAACGCGTGGCGTTTCATTGTCCTCAACGGAAATGAAATCAGCGAATACGCCGCGCAGACAGACGAAGAGCGCGAACGCGCCAAAGAGGAACGCAAACGAAGAAAGTTAGCCAACGGCGAACTCCCCCACAACTACAACGGCTCCGTCTCTCAGCGGCAGTTGCAGTGGCTCGACGAACGTTTGCAATCGGCGACGCAAAATAAAGAAAAAGCGATTGTCTGCTCGCACTTTCCGCTATTCGCTAATTCCAAGTCGCTGGATAGCAAACGAACGCGGTTGGCGTCTCTCGTTTCTATGGGAATCTATTATTCTCAGATGGGCGTTTCCACCTGGAACGGGCAGGAAATTCTCGACGTCCTCGACAAGTACGACTGCGTCAAAGCTTACTTTGCGGGACACCTGCATGAAGGATCGTACGGCGTACGCAAGAATGTCATGCACGTTACCTTCAAAGGAATCGTGGAAACGAGTCCCAACACGTACGCCTTCGTCAAACTGTCCCCGAACTCGATAGAAGTAGAAGGCCGGGACGCGCAGCCGTCTTTTCAGTTTGATTTTGAGTAACGCGCCCGACGCTTTAAAAACAAAGGAGCGCCGCTTTGCCCCCTAGAAGACAGCTAACGCCGCATTCCGCAAATCTCGCGGGTTCGCAACGGTTGTGGTTGCGCAATTTCCTCGAGTACATCGCGCGCGAACGCCTGCTCTCTCCGAATACGTGTTTCGCGTATCGCAACGATCTCGTCGCCTTCTATAAGTGGCTTGGCGCAAGATCGATACCGGAACTCACGGTGCAGGATCTCGCAGACTACGTCGGCGTTCTTCACGACGACAAACTCTCGTCCGCGTCTATCGCGAGAAAGCTGACGTCTCTTCGCGTCTTCTTCCGTTTTCTGCAAGGTCAGGGCGTCATACAGAAGAACCAGGCGGAGCTTGTCGGCAGTCAAAAGCTGTGGGAACGGCTCCCTGCCGTGCTCTCGCCCGGTCAGGTAACCCGGCTCCTCGTCGAACCGCAAGAGGACGTCGACCCGCTCTGGATTAGGGACCGCGCTATTTTGGAATTCTGCTACGCGACAGGTTGCCGCGCCTCGGAAGTCGTCAATCTCCGTCTGGACGACGTATGGCTTGATCGCGCTTGCTGCCGTTGCGTCGGCAAGGGTTCAAAAGAACGAATCGTCCACTTGGGCGACTCGGCAATCGAGGCGTTTCGCGCGTGGCTGACGGAGTCGCGCCCGATCATTCTGGCTAAAGCGGAACAGCGCGCCCAGAAGCGCGAACGGCAAATGAGAAGCGTCGGCGTCGAGCCCAATCCTGGGCTCGCAAAAAAAATTAGACCGCAGCGCCCTTCCTACGCGTTCGTGACGCGAAGCGGCAAGAAGATGCGCCGGGAAGCGCTCTGGGAACTCGTTAAGAAATACGCGTTGCGAATTGGCGCGCCCAAAACGATTAGCCCTCACACGCTCCGGCACAGCTTCGCTTCTCATCTTCTCCAAGGGGGCGCAGATCTTCGCCAAGTCCAAGAGATGCTCGGGCACGAAAGTATCGCAACGACTCAGATTTACACGCACGTAGACACGTCGCGTCTTAAAGAAGTCTACCGTCGCTTTCATCCTCGCGGATAAATTTGAACGTATTCCCTGTTATGGCGTTTTCTTTCTAAAACGGCGCGTCTTAGAAACTTAGAAAGTCTCTCCAACAGAGCTCAAGCGCCGTCGCTTATTCTCCTATCGATTCGTTCGAAACGGTCGTTTTACGTGCAAAAGTCTCAACGAATTTCAAACGCCGAACGAAATAACCGACGGCGAACGCGGCGATAAGGGTCCCTTCTCTAACCCCTTCTACGCGCTGGAGAATTGCCAGCGAAAGAACGACCGCAATCGCAGTCAGCGAGAAATCAAATAAGACCTTAACGGCGCCAAAATTCCGTTTGACGAACAGGTTGATCGTAGATACCATTCCGTCGCCTGGCAAATACACGACGTCGGCCGCAAGTTCAAACACAATTCCCAACGCGATAATCGCGGAACCGACGACAACTTCCAAAATTAGTAGCCAATACGGGCCGTCCGGCGCGCTCCGAAGAAGAAGACCCGTCATATCGATGCAAAAACCGAACCAAGCGACCGCGGGCAATTGCAGCCATTGCGAAAGAGGGAAACGTTTGTGGTAAACGCAAAGCTGAAAGAGAAAGAAACCGACGTTTAAAAGAAACGTCGCCGTTCCAAACGTCAGGCGTTCTCCGGTAATGAAAGACACAACGTACGGTACGGAAGAGATCGGCGAAACGCCCATATTGGACGCGGCCGTGAGCGCCACGCCGGAGCCCATAACGGAAATGCCGAACAGGGCAAGCGCGAATCGCTTTAGGAAACTGGCGTTGCGCGGAAAATCAGAAGCCTCTTTCATCGACCGAATCTCCCTTCCCCGTACGGAAACGAACGCTCATAAAAAAACCGCCGAATTTCCTGGAAAATTCGACGGCGTAATTTTTAAAAGTAAATTGACCTAACTGAAGCAAAGCCAGTCGTCAATCATTCGCCTTCGGCAGGCGCCGCGGCCTCTTCAGCGGGCGCGGCGGCTTCTTCAGCAGGAGCGGCGTCGGCAGCGTCTGCCGAAATCGGCGCGTCAACTGGCAGCGCCTCTTCTTCGGAATCGTCGTTCGTTTCGAAGTCTTTAACGTCGACCTTTTCACCCGGCGTCAGGGAATCTGCGCCTTCGGAGAGAATCGATTCTTTCGACGGTTCCGGAAGATTAACGAACGCGTTCGCGGCGCTCTTGTAGTAATCTACGGTAAGCGCGCTGTCAAGCTTGCCAAGCGCGCGCGTCGCAGGACCGCAATAAGGGGACGTCGAGGAAGCTTCCGCAACTTTCGCGTACGCTTCTTTCGCTTTCGCAAGAGCGGCGTCGACCGCAGCGTCGTCGGCGGCTACGGACGCCAAGAGCTCCTGAGCGACGCCCATGCCGTAGAAGGCGCGCGCGCGAACTTCAGGGTCCGAACAAGCCGTCGCGGTCTGATACGCGTCGAACGCGGCGGTAAAATTAACGCTCGGATCAGCGGGTTTTACCGGCTCTTCGCCTTCGGCCGGCTTAACGCCGCGGCTGTAAGACTCCGCCGCGGAAACGTCGCTCTGACCGGAAATGAGATACGCGTCGCCGGCTTCCGCATTCAAAACGCCGCCCGCAACCGTGTTCTTATAAGACGCCGCGGCGCTCGCAAGCATCTGGCCGTCAGGAAGCCCAACGCCGGAAAAAGTAGGAGAAGTTGCGGTATAGTACGCAGTGTCGGCCGGATCCAATTTACCGGACGCGCTGTTAAATTTCATGCGAACAACGACGACGACGAGAATGAGCAGAACAGCGAGAAGAATGTACTGGTACGCCTGCTTCTTATTCTCTTCGAAAGCCTTCTTCCACCGGAGTAAAAGTTGTTCGAGGCTATTTTTTTCGTCTGTTTTTTTCGCTCTTGCCATATTAAACTGTCCTCTAAACGGAACGCGCCGGCCTCGGGCCGGGCTGATAGTAAACGTTCGAATAAAATTCGATTCGTATAATATAAGGTCAAAATGGGGATTTCGTCAAGGGGAGTCGGCAAAAAGGGGAAGTTTTATACCGATTTTTAGGAAAAGCGCGTCCTTTTTCAGCTTTATCCCGCCCCGCGACGGCGTTCAGCGCCCTATGACGGCAATAAAGACGTCGCTGTTAATCGCCGCGTTTTCTTCGACGATAACGCCAGTCTCCGATTCGAGCGCCACCTCTTTGAAAATTCGGTATCCCTTCTCCTTGCAAAACTCTTCGAAGTCGGCGATGGTAAGAAAACGTACGTCGCTCGAATTGTACCATTTCCGGTTCTTGCGAGGATCCGTCTGCGGCGCGCGGCCCTGTTCAAGCTGTTTGCGATACGCCTTGTAACCGAGATTCGGAAAACTGACGATCGCGCGCGTTCCGACGCGGAGCATCTCTTCGAGCACCACTTCGACGTTCTTAATCGTCTGCATCGTCTTCGAAAGAACGACAAAGTCAAACTGATGATCCGAGAAGGATTTCAAGCCGTCGTTCACGTCGAGCTGGAGTACGTCTAGCCCTTTCTCAACGCACTTGAGTACGAGCCGCTCCTCAATCTCCACGCCCACGAGCCGTTCGTGCCCGCGTTCCTTGAGTCGGGCGAGGAGTTCCCCTTTTCCGCATCCCAAGTCTAGAATTTTCGTTTTTGGCGGTATGAGCTCTAAGATGCGGTCGTAATCGACGCGCGTCTTCTTCGGACTCGCAGGCTTGCCGTAACTCTCGGTAAGCGCCTGCCGCCGCTCCGCGTCTTCCGGACGCCAATCCAAACTCAGATTATGCAGGAACGACGACGTTAGACCGCCGTAAACCGGCGCCTCGTTCTCAAGCAAAAACGCGTCGTGCCCGCTGTAGCTCTCAATATTACAGTAGCTCACGCGCTTATCGCCGGCGACCGCCGCGTCAATAAGCTCGCGCGCCTGAAACGCGGGAAAGAGCCAGTCGGAACTAAAACTTACAAAGAGCCAGCGACACATCGAACGGCGCATCGCCGCGACGAGCCGGTCGCGATCTTCGCCCAAATCGAACGCGTCGAGCGCAAGCGTCAAGGCAAGATAGCTGTTCGCGTCGAAGCGCTCGACAAATTTTCCGCCTTGATACGCAAGATACGAACCGACGGAAAATTTCGTCTCAAACGACGTGTCAATCTTGCGGCCGACGTTCCGGTTCGCGTTAAACTTGCGGTTCATCGACTCTTGCGAAAGATAAGTAATGTGCCCGAGCATGCGCGCAATCGCAAGTCCGGTCGCCGGTCCGACCTCTTTATTGTAATATTCCCCGCCGTAAAAATGCGGATCGCTCATAATCGCGTTGCGCGCGACAATATCGAACGCGAGCGCCTGAGTCGTCATGCGCGGACCGGTCGCAATCGCCACGATTCCCGCTACGCCGTCCGGATAGCGCGTGCCCCAGTCGAGCGCCATAAGGCCGCCAAGGGATCCGCCGATAATCGCCAGAAGACGTTCAATTCCAAGCGACTCCACAAGCATGCGCTGAGAGTCGACAATATCGGCGACGGTAATCGGAGGAAAATCGACGCCGTACTCCTTGCCGGTTTCCGGATTGATACTGTCCGGCCCCGTCGTTCCCCGGCAGCCGCCAAGAACATTCGCGCAGATAACGAAATAACGGTTCGTATCGACGTATTTGCCCGGCCCAACGAGAAGATCCCACCAGCCGGGGTCGTCGTTCGCGTCGTGAGCGGCGACGTGAGAGTCGCCCGAAAGCGCGTGAAAAATCAAAACGGCGTTGTCTTTCTGAGGATCAAGTTCGCCGTACGTCTCATACGCGATTTTCAGTTCCGGCAGAAAACGCCCGGTCGAAAGCTTAATAGGACCGGGAAAAACCGCCGTCTTTACGTGCGCCAACGCTTTACCCGAGCGTACCGAGTCGCTGCTGTCAAAAAGATCGTTCGATTCCATAGGATAAGGTTATATTCCGCAAAACAGTCTCAAAAACGGCTATGGCGTTTGAAAATCACATGATGAATTTCACGCAGTAAAAGCCGCCGATCAATAAAATCAAAAACGCAAACGTCAAGACGCCGAAGTACTTGTCGATCCAGCTTTTAATTCCGGGTCCGAAGACGTAGATCAACGCCGCGGTCAAAAAGAAACGCGCGCTTCGTCCGACGAGCGAAGCCGCCAGCATAATCGGAAGCGACATACTCGCGATACCCGCGGAAATCGTAAACGCCTTGAACGGAATCGGAGTAAACGCCGCCGCAAAGAGCGCCCAGAATCCGTACTTCGCAAAGAACGCGCTCACTTTGTCCATATTCGCCTGAGAAATAATAGCGGGCACAAAGTAACTACCAAGCGCGTCCCACAGCGCGTAACCGATATACCACCCGAGCGCCGCGCCGCATACGGAAGCGATCGCGCTTACCGCCGCGTAATAAAAAGAGCGTTTCGGGCGCTCGATCGAGAGCGCGATTTGCAAAACGTCCGGCGGAATCGGAAAAAACGAGCTCTCCGCAAAAGAAAGCGCCCCGAGCGCAAGCGTTCCAAACTTGGAGTGAGCCCAAGAAAGAACCCAGTCGTAAAGGAAGCGTATAAACCGCTGACATTGAACAAAGGGCCAAAGCAGGAAGCAGACTTTCTTGCCGTTCTCTTTCACTTGGGCGTCTCCGGACAAACTGCCGGAGCCGCCGGAAGGAGGAACGTCAGACTGCGCCGCGTTTCTTTCCTCGTTTGTCATTCCGCAACTTTCTAGTTAGATTCCGCAATCGGTCGGCGCGCCGGCCGTCAAGATAAAAAAAGAGCGAGACGGGCGCAAACCGCGCTCGAACGACTCGCTCCAGATGATCTCGGAAAAGTCCGCGTCGCCCGAGCGACGCGGACTCATTTGGCTTACGCCCGACTCACTTTAAAATCGTCAGGAAGCGTTCGTACGCTTCGCCCCATGCGGACTCGCTGCTCGTAAACGGTTCGAACGTAACGACGTCGAAGCTGTTGCGAACAATCTCGCGCGCTTCTTCCATACCGGAAACGTCGCCCGCGCCGATCGCCTGCATAAGGATATTGCCCACGCCCGTTCCCTCAATCGGCCCGCCGACTACGCGGCGCCCGGTCGCGTCTGCCGTCGCCTGAAGCAGAAGCTTATTGCGAACGCCGCCGCCCACGACGTGAATCGTATTGATACTCTGCCCGCCAATCTCTTCGCACATAGCGAGAACGCGGCGGAATTTGAGCGCAAGACTGTCGACAATCGTGCGAAGAACGGCTCCGTCCGTTTCCGGAACGGCCTGCCCCGTACGCTTCGCGTATTCGCGAATAATTTGAGGCATATTGCCCGGCTTCGAGAAGACCGGATCGTCCGGATCGATGAACGTTACGAACGGCCGCGCGTTCGCCGTCATGATGTTCATATCTTCCCAATCGAGCGGCTCGCCCGCGGCGTTCTTTTTGCCCTGCTGATTCCAGACGCGGCGGCACTCTTGGAGCAGCCACATTCCGCAGATGTTCTTCAAAATACGGGTCGTGCCGCAGACGCCCCCTTCGTTCGTAAAGTTGAATTTCGAAACGACGTCGTTCACGACCGGCTTGGGCGATTCGATTCCCATAAGAGCCCACGTTCCGAGACTGATATAAGCCCAGTCGGGCGTTCCTTGCGGGCTCGCCGACGGCACCGCAAAGACCGCGCTGGCCGTATCGTGCGTACCCGGCAAAACAACGTGCGTGTCGATCAGGCCGGAATCGCTGGCAAGGGCGGAACGCAGTTTCCCAAGCGTCGTGCCCGGCTCCGTCGTCGGAGGCAGGAAGTTCGTCGGGATGTCAAATTTCTTGAGCAGCGAGTACGCCCAAGAGCGAGTCGTCGGATTAAAGCACTGGGTCGTCGTCGCGTTCGTAAATTCATTGCTTTCAACGCCGGAAAGGAGCCAGTGGAACAGGTCGGGAATCTGCAGCAGGCGTTGCGCCACGTCAAACAGGGGCGAGTTCTTTTCGCGCATAACCATGAGTTGGTAGAGCGAATTGAAGTCCATAAACTGCAGACCCGTCTGTGCAAAAATCTCTTCGCGAGGAACAATTCGGAACGCGCGTTCCATAGCGCCGTCGGTGCGGGGGTCACGGTAGCAATACGGATTGCCAAGCAGTTCGTGACCGCGTCCGAGGAAAGCGAAGTCCACGCCCCACGTGTCGACTCCGACGCTCGCTATTTGAGAACCGTATTTGGAACCGGCGACATGAAGGCCGTTTTGAACGCTTTTCCAGAGACCGGGCAGGTCCCAGAAAAGAGACCCGTTCATTTCGACCGGACCGTTCTCAAAGCGATAGAGCTCTTCCAGTTCGATTCTTTTACCGTCAAAATGCCCCACGACGTGTCGACCGCTCGACGCGCCCATATCGATCGCTAAATAAGATTTTTTCATAGTGAACCTCGCCATGCGCCGACGCGGCGTCGACGCTGTATAAGTACGCCGGAAAAGCGGGACCTTGCGAATTCTGCGCCGCTCCGCAAGAAAATAAGAGGAGAGGCAAAAGTCCCGACCCTATATGAAAAGTTTAACAGAGAACAAGGGCCCCGACAAGCGCCGAACGAGATTTTTCGCGCCTATTTTAACGTGCAGGATTCCTCTTTTAACGCTTGAGAGGACGACAGTATGGCTTATAATATCGGAAATAAACTTGACGGCGCGCTGAGCGCGAATCGAAAGGACCGGGGAAGCGTGTGAAAAATTTACTTCAGCGATTTGGACTCGACGGCTTTATACTCTCCCTTTTCGGGGCGATCTTTCTGGCGTGGCTCTATCCGTACTTCGGAGC
>CADACS010000028.1 GCA_902786505.1 uncultured Planctomycetota bacterium
ATTTGGACGTGTGGGGCGTCGGGCATTACGGTGGCGTGAGCGAAGCGGCGCTCCGAACGATTCGCAACGCGGGCGGCCGTATCTGGTGGACGACCGACGGTCAGATGTGCCTCGACACGCCGCTGTGCGCGGTCGAGCGGCTGCTTCCGTACTCCTGCGTCGCGCATGGCGCGGAGGTCTATGAATTCTGGGGCGCGACGTGGTATACGTGCAATCCGTACGACTCGGCGTCGCACTTCTATATTTCTCAGTCGGATCAGCCGGGCGTGCGCTATTACGTACGCTATCCCAACGGGGACGGGTACATTTTCTATCCGGGCGATCCCATAGGCCTTCCTGGCGCGATTCTCGATTCGATTCGATCGGAGCAGGCGCGGGAAGGCGTCGAGGACGCCGGATGGCTCGTTGGGCTGCAGAACGCGGTCGCCGCGGCGCCCGATTCGCTCGAACGAACAAAAGCGCAGGCGGCGCTCGACCGCGCGCTGAACTATCTCCCGCTGCAGTGCGGATCCGGCCGATATTCGACGCGGTATATCTCCGATCCGGTCGAATTCGAGCAGATTCGGCTCGACGTCGGCCGCGCGCTGGAGGCGCTCGAGAACCGATAACGCCGCCAAAACGGTCCGCGCCACCTCGGCGCGGACCTGGTTCAAAAAATTTTTTTTGATCGCAAAACGCCGCAAAAACGCGGCGTTTTTTGTTTGGATAAAAAAATATCAATAAATTTTTATTTAAATAAAAATTTATCTATTGACTTTGGGAGGGACGATATATAATTCAGAAAAACGAGAACAAATAAAACGAGAACGATTTCCAGCTGATTTTGGAAGGGTTACTCATGAAGGATCAAAAATCACAAATTAAAGCGGTTTATCGGAGCTCTTGGGGGTCGTCCCATAAAGAGGGTTCCTTTGGGGAGCCGAACGCGTCCCGTCGGACGGCGGCTTTGAAACTCGGCTCCCTTTTCAGGCTCTTTTCTTTCCTTTCTCTTTTTCCACGCTTCTTCTTTTTCGTCTCTGATTTCCGCGCGGCCGTCTTCTTACGCTCCGCCTGCCGCGTTTAACAGAAAACAGTTTGAGTTAGCGAATATAGATATAAAACGTTAGTCAAAGGAAAGACTTACAAAATGGAATGGTTGACCGATCTTCTCGTAGGCGACAGTATCGCGCACATCGTTTTGACGTTAGGAATCGTCGTCGCCGCCGGCATGGCGCTTGGGCGCGTTAAGATCTGCGGAATCTCGCTTGGGGTCGCTTTCGTCCTTCTCATCGGGATCGTCATGGGGCATTTGGGTATGAAGTTCTCCGACGGGGATTCGCATTTTGTCGATCCTCACGTGCTTCATTTCCTTCAGGAATTCGGCCTCATTCTTTTCGTGTTTGCGGTCGGTCTTCAGTCGGGCCCGAGTTTCGTTCGCGCGTTTAAAAAGGGCGGCTTGAAATTGAATCTTCTCGCGGTCTCGATCGTTGCGCTCAATCTTCTTCTCGTTCTCTTTTTCGCGGCGTTTTTCGATATGGAAACGCTCGTCGGAGTCCTTTCGGGCGCGGTAACGAACACGCCGGGCCTTGGCGCGGCCCAAGCGGCGGTCTCCGCGGCGGGCGGGAACGCGGAACTCCTTTCGACGGCTTACGCGATGGCGTATCCGCTCGGCGTGCTCGGGATTATTGGAACGGTCGTCGCGATACGGCTCGTTTTCCACGTCGACGTCAAAAAGGAGAACGAACTTCTCGGTAAGGAGAGCTCCGGCGCCGCGGCCGTCGAAGCGGCTAAGCCGCTCCCGATCTCAAAAGCGATGATATGGATCTTTGCGGGTATCGCGCTTGGCATGATCGTCGGCAATATCCCGATCTATATCCCCGGCGTTCCGCGCCCATTGAAGCTCGGTCTTGCGGGCGGGCCGCTTGTGGTCACGCTCGTCATTGGCGCGAAGATCCCGAATCTGCTTTCCCGCAGCGCGCTGAGCTTCGCGAGCGACTTGGGAATCTGCCTCTTCCTTGCGTGCGTCGGTCTCAAAAACGGGGAAGTCTTTGTGGAGACGGCGCTCAACGGCGGACTTGCCTGGGTTGGAATTGGATTTGCGATTACGGCGATACCCCTTTTAATCGTCGGTTTCCTCGCGTACGGCCTCTTTAAAGTCGACTATTTCACGCTCACGGGCATGATCGCCGGCAGCATGACGGATCCGCCGGCGCTTTCGTACTCGGTGAACGCGGCGGGCAACGACAGGCCCGCGGTCGGGTACGCGACGGTCTATCCGCTCGTTATGTTCCTTCGAATCGTATCCGCGCAGGCGCTCGTTCTCTTCGCGCTTTGAGCGAAAAGAACGACGGCCGCGGCGTTAAGAACCGCGGCCGTTTTCTGACCGTAAGAACCGTCCGTCGAATTGCCGGACGGTTTTTTTTCACGGCTTCAACGCCTCGCCGCTGAACCGGAACGTAATCCTCCCGAGATTAACTAACGATTTGCCGTATTATGTCTAATTTCGATTTTTTTGCCTTTTCAGCGCCTCGTGATACTTGATTTTGGTTGTGTCGTAAATTACCATGTACGGGTCGGACGTCGCATATTTGCGTCTTTTTAAAAAGCTTATTCAATAACGCCACACAGATAAGAAAGGGGACGCGGATGAGCAACGTAGATAAGTACGCGGTATCACAGTATTCTGTAAAATCCCTGTTAGGTTATATTGACGCCGGCGATATTGCAATTCCGGAAATTCAGCGGCCGTTTGTATGGAACGCCGCCCAAGTCAGGGATTTGATTGACTCGCTTTACAACGGGTATCCGACAGGCTATCTGATCGTCTGGCAAAACCCTGACGTCAAACTGAAGAACGGGGAGTCTGCCGTCGGCAAAAAGATCCTTATCGACGGGCAACAGCGCGTTACGGCTATCATGACGGCCATTGCCGGCGTAAAGATCCTGACGGAGAACTATACGGAGAAGTGTATCCGCATAGCGTTCAATCCGCTGGCGCAGCCTGGGGAAGAGCGGTTCGCCGTTACTACGCCCGCGCATGAAAAGAGTTCTTTCTGGATCCCCGACATTTCTGAGGTGTTCAAGCCTGGGTTCCAGAACTGGACGTTTATGGCGAACTATCGGACGGCAAATCCGGACGCCGACTTGAATGCGGTCGGCGAAGCCCTGCAGAGACTGACATATATTACCGCCTGCCAGATCGGTACTATCGTTTTGGATCCGTCTCTCGATATATCTGAAGTTACGGAGATTTTCGTCCGCATCAACTCTCAGGGCAAACGCCTGAACGAGTCCGACTTCGCGATGTCGAAGATAGCTGCGGATGAAGATCATGGGGGTAATACGCTCAGAAAGGCTATCGATTACTTCTGCCATCTGGCCGTTGATCCAGCCTTTTATACCAAGCTGGCAACGACTGATAAGAAGTTCATGCAGTCGGCATACGCGCCGAAACTGGCGTGGCTCCAGAATGATTACGACGATATCTACGATCCTGATTATAGCGATATGCTCCGCGTATCGTTCATGCACATGTTTACAAGAGGCCGTCTTGGTCAGTTGGTAAGCCTGCTGTCAGGACGTGATTTTGAAACGCGTACTTATACAGAGGAAATCGAAGCGGACAGCTTTGATAAACTCAGCGCCGGCGTCATGAACTTTATGAACGAGTATAACTTCAAGAATTTCGTACTCGCTATCCGCTCAGCCGGCTTTATCTCTCCGAAACTGCTTCGCTCGAAGATTACCTTGGACTTCTGCTATACGCTGTTCCTCATTCTTCAAAATACCGGCGAAGTGGCAAAGACAAATATTAAGCGCTATGTGCAGAAATGGTTTGTACTGTCGACGCTGACAAGCCGTTATGCCGGTTCTGCTGAAACACAAATGGACCATGACCTGAGAGAAATTGCGTCTAAGGGATTTATCCAATTCCTGCAGGAAACTGAAGACGCTCATTTGTCAGACGCGTTCTGGAGCGTCAGACTGGTTCAGGCGCTTGAGACGTCTTCTATTTCCAGCCCATATTACAACATATATGTCGCCGCGCAGAACTTTTTCGGCGACCGATCCCTGCTCTCCAACAGCTCCAAGGTTTATGACCTCGTGGCCGTTACAGGCGACGTGCATCACATTTTCCCGAAGAAGTATCTGCAGGACAACGGATACAACGACAAGAACTTCTATAATCAGGTAGCCAACTATGCGTACTTGGATACGGGCGTGAACATTTCCGTTGGCAAGAAGGAACCGAAGGAATATTTCTCCGAGGCGCTAGCCGGATGCGGCGGAACGCAGACGGTTGGCACGATTACAGACGAGACTGAATTCTGGGCTAATCTGGACGCCAACTGCATCCCGCGCGAGGTCGTGAACATGACCTATGCAGATTATACGGAGTTCCTGAAACAGCGTCGCGTAATGATGGCGCAGAAAATCCGTAAGTATTATGAATCCCTTTAATAATGTTCTCAGCAATGATTTAGGGGCCTTATGCTTAAGGATATGAGAAACAGGCGTTGTTGAACAAAGGTTTTATGAAAAAAATAAACGGGAACGAGCGCCGCTAATATGTGAAGAGCGTTGATATTTATTGTTGTTCCATCAAGAGAGCGTCGACTGCAGGCGCTTGTTCTCTTCGCGCTCTGAGCGAAAAGAACAACGGCCGCGGCGTTGAGAACCGCGGCCGTTTTCTGACCGTAAGAACCGTCCGTCGAATTGGCGGACGGTTTTTGCTTTACAGGGCCGTTCCGATTACATCATCGCCAGGAACTGCGAGGCGAGTACGACGAAGACGAGCGCAAATTCGCGGAACGATTTGAAGGAATATCCGGAAATACGCATGCTGGTTGGGCCGAGCCCGACACGAACCTTGATCAAACGATTTCATAGCTTCAACGCCTTGGCGCTGAACCGGAACGTAATCCTCCTGTAATTAACTAATAAGTCGCCACACATACTCCAGTTGCGAACGTTGGGATATCCATATATCGTGTAATTTGGTTTTATTTACGTCATCAGGTATCACGTTTGAAGTAGGTGACGCTTTTTGTATTTTTTTAAAGGTATTCCACAATCCACTCTGATTTTGCTGATTTGATGATAGTTTGGTTTAGGATGACATTTTTTTGAAATGTCAAAACGACATTCTAATGATGCTAATCATACTAAGATAGGGATGAACGAGTCTGATCTGTTCTGCGCGTCGTTTTCAAAATTTGTCGCCGTGGGATTCTTGAAATACCCAATATTCAGATTATAGATATCCCGGGTCTTTTTTGTCCTTCCTTAACTCTTTGTCAACGACGTGATATGTGTTTGCATAAGGCGGAGATTCACTGGCGACGGAATACAAACTGCTACTTCCACTTTCCATAGTTATTTACCTCCATGCATTCTGTCAATCCAATCAGGATAATGAACGAACTTCGCATACTCCATATGAGCACAGAAGATATTTTCTGGCATTGGTCCATATACCAGAACCACCTCTGGCTCCAGAGTTTCCATCATAGCGGCAAGACCGGCTTCGAAGTGGTATTTGTTTTCCATGCCAGAGAAACATCCATGGGTTCCGATGGCCAGAAGACTGTGTTTTTCTGCACCGAGGAATGCAATCTTCTCAGGGAAATACTTTGTCGTATATGTATATTCGTTTCCCCACCGGATTTGCGGGATAACGTACAATCCATGACGCTGATAATATCCGCCAATTGCTCTGTTACGATAGACGTTCGTTAGCTGTACACTTAGTGGCGCATCCCGATAAAGAGAACAGTCCGGACTGATCATTGCTGCGAAGCGTCCGAAGTCATCAATGTAAGCTTCTGGGGATCTCAGAACATCTGCAAAGTTTATGTCCCTTTCATAGAAGCCGATGGCCTCATCTAAACTTGGCGCTCTCTTTCGCATTGAGAAGGGAGTGATCCCCGGCGGGATAATGCTTTTTGACGGTGCTTTGATAATCGGAATGCCGAGCGGCAGGTCAAATTCAGCGCCGGCAACCAGTTCGGAGTTACATCCATCGTCTATTATAGCTTTATATTTTTTCATATGTTGCGCTTTCCAGAGTATAAGTCACTGATAGAAACGGAAACAAAAAGCCGTCTGAACGTGCTCAGACTGGTCCCTTGATAAAGGGGAAGATTCTGCAATTTAGCACGATTAGGCGGCTTCTTTACAAGTGGCGATATTTAATTATGGTGGACGAGTTAAGGAGGGGAAGAACCTCCGATGACGATTTGAATATCTGCCTTTCTATTGGGACATTTTTGAAGAACCGTCAGTGGTTTTTTGAGTTCTTCTGTGACCTTGATGATGAAACAACGTTTCCCGATGGGACACTTGATCGGACACCGATATGTATATGTCAGTTTTTTCATAATAATCTCTGTAAAGTATTAGAAATTCGCGTTTTTCTAACAGATAGTTTATCCTCCAAAAAGGTTCTTAATACACACTTCCAAACTTGATTAATAATTATATGTTGATACAAGCTCCAGAATATTCGCCGGTGTTGTTAGGACGTCGAGAGTATCTCCTTCAGTGTCAACAAATTCCACTTCGAAATAATTACCATCATACTCAAGGACGATGGTTCCCAATGTTCCCGCAGCTATATCTTTATAGTTCGCTTTAAGCCTTACTACATCCAATTCTTTCATTTGGAGCTCTCCTTTTTGGCTGGAATTACAGTTACGATTTTATAGGTCTTCCGTCTGTTATCCCTCTGCACAACGACAACGACATTAGCTGAACCATATTTTTCGTTTTTTCCGATCAGTTTGACATGGAAAGTATATTTGAGCCCATGAGGAGTTATCTCCTTATTTGTCGGCGTTTTATTCTGGATAGCTGAAACAACATTCTTATGAAATAGCTTGCTGTCTGATTTAGTATATCCTAGAACTTCACGCATGAACTTAGCCTTTGATCCGCCAGTCGGATGATCTTGGTTAAGCAGGTATCCTTCAGTCTTTTTTTTGTTAAAACGGACTTTGATACAAAGGACGCCCTCTGGTTTTGTTACGGGAATAGAGGCGCCATTATATAAACCGCTTCTTCCGCTACCCATCAGTTACCTCCTTTCCACGAAAAGGGGGACTGTTTGGCCGGTACCAGACGATTTATCATCACAAAACCTCCTGTTTATTAGCGATTGCTATAAAATGGATGTTCTGCAATGTAGCACGTCAATGCGGCTTCTTTGCAAGCAACTATTTAGTTATATATAGGGGTCGAACTTGCTTTTCAGTATATTTAACGTTTGTAATCGGTAAACTATTGGAGAGTAGTTTACGCCAAACCGATTTCCGAGCTCTTTGATGTCATCCTTGATATCGAAACCGAATGGAAGCGGTTTTCCCCGATAATGAAGCAGATGTCTGGCTCCATATTCCACAGCATTGCGTGGCATCAAGAATGCGGCTGCAGAATAATTAGCCTGATGCTCAATCCAGAAGAGGGCATCTTTTTTGTCAACCTGTTTCTTACCGTAGTCGGAAAAGGACCGGGACATATGACCACTTTGCCTAAATGAAGACTGATGTTTGGCGTAATGAAAGCACTCGTGAATCACAGTGAAGTTCTCGGAGAAACGATCCTGTTCCTTCGTACTTTCACTCAAATCCCTGTCAATAATAATCGTACCACCGTAAAACAACTTTTCTTTTGGCATCATATTTTTGACGTATGGATTTCCTGGCCAGACATACAGGGATCCATTACGAAAAATCGTAGCTCCGAGGTATGTTCGGTCAGGCGACAGATACTCAAAGGCAAGCCTAGCCCCAAGTAGATCGACAACATCGTACACATCGATCCGAGCGGGTCGTTTCAGTCTTTCGGCATCATAACGTCGATTTAAATTATCGGCGAGTTCTTCAAGCTGAGCATGTGAGTAACAGTGGTGATAGAACAATGATTCTCTCGCTTATTTCTCCCTGTTTTCCTCTAACATTCGGATGATCTTTTCCCATTCTTTCTCACCTGCGCCGAGATCACGTGCAAGACGCAATGCTACACGTGACTTGCCTTGATCCATGATATAGTCCGCAATATCCGGCGAAACTGAATTCTTTTTGTTTCCTGCAGCCAGATCGAATAACTCATTGGTTTCTTCCTGGGTCAAACGCAAAGCATCCGCTATCATGTAGATTTTCTCCTTCTCCGGTGGATATCTATGGTCGTTTTCGATATCACTCATATAAGCAGGCGCGATACCCAATATCTCTGCTAGCTTGCGAAGATTGATCTTGGCTGCCAACCTCTTTTCTCTGACATAGCTACCAAATGTTCCCATTCTTCTCATTACGGCGCTCCTTTTTCTTGATTTTTCTTTGTTCGTGTGTTCGCATTTTTCTAACAACTTCAGTATAACACGTTCTCCATTCATTGTCGATAGTCCATATGCAAAAAAATATGATTTTGCGATTCATTTGAAGCATGGGATCGCACAGGCGCTCGTTCTCTTCACGTTCTGAGAGAAAACAAAAACGGCCGCGGCGTTAAGAACCGCGGCCGTTTTCTGACCGTAAGAACCGTCCGTCGAATTGGCGGACGGTTTTTGCTTTACAGGGCCGTTGCGATTACATCATCGCCAGGAACTGCGAGGCGAGTACGACGAATACGAGCGCGACGGGGTAGGTCGCGGCGTACGCGGCGGCGACGTCGTCCGTCTTGGCCGTATTGATCAACGCGCCGAGCGCCGGGGTGGAGGTCATGCCGCCCGTAATGGAGCCGAGGTTGTTGAGCAAGCACAGCTTGACGAGGTAACGCGCGACGAAGAAGCCCAGGAACATCGGGATGATTTCCATAATCGCGCCGTAGATGAACAGAATGAACCCGTACTGCGAGACGTACTCGACGAAGCTCATACCGCCCGGAACGCCGGCGCCGATGAGGAAGAAGACGAGCCCGAATTCGCGGAACGACTTGAGGAAGTCGCCGGAAATTTTCATGCTGATCGGGCCGAGCCGGCCGAAGTGACCGAGGATCAGACCCATAATGAGCGCGCCGCCCGTATTGCCGAGGGAGAAGTTCGCGCCGCCCGGAAGCGGAACGTAAACTTTGCCAAGGAGAACGCCGAGCAGAATCGCGAGCGCGAACGGACCGAGCCCGATCGGATCGAGCTTGAGAAGATTTTCCGGCAGCTTGCGTTCGACGTGCTCTTCGTCGGAGGCGCTCAGGAGCTTCTGTTCTTCCGTCATATTGGCGCGGAGGAATTTCGGAACGAGCTGGACGAACAGAACGACGCCGACGACCCCGAACGGATAGCCGATCGCGTGGCCGACCGTGCAGCGGTCGACAAGCACGTCGCGCGCGGCTTCGTCGGTCATGTCGGGCGTGATGATGTTCATATCGCGGTACGCCTGCAGAAGGGTCTCGCTCGCGTTTCCGAGCACTTCGTTCGCGGCGGCGAAACCGGGCGTGGTCGTGAGGGAGCCGGAGAGAATGCCGACCGCCATAGCGCCGTCGACGCTCGTGAATTTCGTAATCGCGGCGCACGAAAGGGCGGCGGTCCCGATAATGACGATCCCGAGGAGGACGTACGATTTCGCGTTGCGTTTAAGATTGGAGAAGAATTTCGGACCGGCGATGAATCCGACGCTCGTAACGAAGCAGAGCAGGCCGAGGTCCTGAATGAGCTTCATGGACGTCTTCATTTTAGCTTCGTCGACGGTAACGAGCCCAATCTGATGAAGCAGGGAGTTGTCCGAACCGCCGTAATGCCCAAAGACGAGCGCGACGAGGAATACGCCCGCGGTGCCGAGCCCGACGCCTTTGATTTCAATTCTGCCGAAGAGGTAACCGACGACGGTCACCAGGAAGGTCAAAAAGAGAATATTCGCAAACGGGGTAACGAAGACTTTTTCAAGATAGCTCTTTTTGGCAGGGGCTTTCTTTTCGGGCGCGGGGGCCTGTTCCGGGGCCTGTTCCGCGGCGGGGGCGGCCGCTTCCTGAGCGGTTTCTTCGACGGCGGCTGCCGCGGCGGGCTGTTCAGCCGCGTTATTTTCCTGAGCCGCGGTCATGGCGGCGTGCCACGCGCAAATACAGAGCGAAGCGACGAGCAGAATCGCAACGCTTTTTGCAGTTCCAAATTTGGATAACAATGGACTTCTCCAATAATCTAAGTTTTGTATTTTTCCGATTCAACGCGACCGTTGAAATCTTTACTTGTTCTCTATAACGACGTTCGGCGCGAGGCTCGGAGTCGAATATTCGACGTTCCAAACCGCGCGCCGTGTTCGTATCAGACGGCCGACCGCCCGATATCAGTCCTGAAGGTTCGCGAGCAGGAATTCGCGGTTGAGCCGAGCTATGTGCGCGATGGAAATGTGCTTAGGACATTCGGCTTCGCACGCGCCGGTATTGGAGCATGCGCCAAATCCGAGCTCGTCCATCTTCGCGACCATCGCCTTGGCGCGTTTCGCGGCTTCCGGGCGGCCTTGCGGGAGCTTGGCGAGCGCGGAGACGCGGGCGGCGACGAAGAGCATAGCGGACCCGTTTTTGCAGGTCGCGACGCACGCGCCGCAGCCGATGCACGCGGACGCGTCCATCGATTCGTCGGCGTCTTGCTTGCGAATCGGGATAATGTTCGCGTCGGGCGCGATTCCGGTCGTGGAAATGAACCCGCCGGCCTGGAGGATTTCGTCGAACGCGTGACGGTTGACGACCAAGTCCTTAACGACCGGGAACGCGGCGGAGCGCCACGGTTCGACGGTAATCGTATCGCCGTCCTTGAACTTACGGCAGTGGAGCTGGCACGTGGTGATTTCGTCGTCCGGTCCGTGCGGGCGGCCGTTGATGTAGAGGGAGCACATGCCGCAAATACCTTCGCGGCAGTCGTGGTCGAACGCGAACGGTTCTTTACCCTCGTGAATGAGCTGATTGTTCAGGATATCCAGCATTTCAAGGAACGAAGTGTCCGGAGAGATCCCTTCGACACGGTAGGTTTCAAACTTACCTTTCGCCTTTGCGTTCTTCTGACGCCAAACTTTAACAGTGAATTTCATCTTTATTGCGATCTCTTTAACTTAGCGGTTTACGAAAATATGACAAACATACGCGGAGGCGGGACCGAAATCAGTCTTTGTAGTTTCTGGTCGCCACTTTGACCTCTTCGTAAACCAGCGGTTCCTTGTGGAGTTCCGGATCTTGATCTTCGCCTTTGTATTCCCAGGCGGCGACGTACATGAATTCGTCGTCTTTCCGCTGGGCTTCTCCTTCGGGCGTCTGGCTTTCTTCGCGGAAGTGTCCGCCGCAGGACTCGGTGCGGTTGAGCGCGTCGAGCGCGATGAGCTTGGCGGTTTCGAGGAAATCGACAAACCGGTTCGCCTTTTCGAGTTCCTGATTGAATTCGTCGGTCGTTCCGGGCACGCAGACGTCGGACCAGAATTCCTTTTTGAGATCTTCGATCATGGTCAGGGCCTTCTTGAGACCTGCTTCATTGCGGGCCATGCCGACGTATTCCCACATAATGTGGTAGAGCTTTTTGTGAAGCTCGTCGACCGGCTGCTTGCCTTTGACGTTCATGATCTTCTTAATGCGCGCCTTGACCGCGTCTTCCGCTTCCTGGAACGCCGGATGGTTCGTATCGGTTTTCGGGGTCTGGATTTCGTGCGAGAGATAATCGCCGATCGTGTACGGAATGACGTAGTAGCCGTCGGCGAGGCCCTGCATGAGCGCGGAGGCTCCGAGGCGGTTTCCGCCGTGGTCGGAGAAGTTCGCTTCGCCGAGCGCGTAGAGGCCGGGGATCGTCGTCATGAGGTTGTAGTCGACCCAAATGCCGCCCATCGTATAGTGGATGGCCGGGAAGATCATCATGGGTTCCTTGTACGGATTGACGTCGGTGATCTTTTCGTACATCTGGAACAGGTTGCCGTACCGTTCGCGGATCGCCTGTTCGCCGAGGCGTTTAATCGGTTCGGCGAAGTCGAGGAAGACGGCGAGCCCGGTTTCGTTGACGCCAAATCCGGCGTCGCAGCGTTCTTTGGCGGCTCTCGAGGCGACGTCGCGCGGAACGAGGTTGCCGAACGCGGGGTAGCGGCGTTCGAGGTAGTAGTCGCGGTCTTCTTCCGGAATCTGGGACGGTTTGATCTGCTTTTTGCGGAGCTTTTCGACGTCTTCGAGCTTTTTGGGGACCCAGATGCGACCGTCGTTTCGGAGCGATTCGGACATGAGGGTGAGCTTCGACTGCTGTTCGCCGTGGACCGGAATGCACGTCGGGTGAATCTGGACGTAGCACGGGTTCGCGAAGCACGCGCCTTTGCGATAGCACTGGATCGCGGCGGAGCTGTTGCTGTTCATCGCGTTGGTGGACAGGAAGTAGGTGTTGCCGTATCCGCCGGTCGCGAGCACGACGGCGTGGGCGCCGTAACGTTCGAGTTCGCCGGTCTCCAAGTTGCGGACGATAATCCCCTTGGCTTTGCCGTCGATGACGACGAGATCGAGCATTTCCCGACGGTTGTAGGAAACGACGTTCCCGGCGGCGATCTGGGCGTTCAACGAGGCGTAGGCGCCGAGCAGGAGCTGCTGCCCGGTCTGGCCGCGCGCGTAGAATGTACGGGAGACTTGCGCGCCTCCGAAGGAGCGGTTGGCGAGCAGACCGGCGTAGTCGCGCGCGAACGGGACGCCTTGCGCGACGCACTTGTCGATAATCGCGTTGCTGACCTCGGCGAGACGGTAGACGTTCGCTTCGCGCGCGCGGAAGTCGCCGCCTTTAATCGTATCGTAGAAGAGGCGGTAGACGGAGTCGTTGTCGTTGCGATAGTTTTTCGCGGCGTTAATGCCGCCCTGCGCGGCGATCGAGTGAGCGCGGCGCGGACTGTCGGAGATGCAGAAGATCTTGACTTTATAGCCGAGTTCTCCGAGGGTCGCGGCGGCGGAAGCGCCGGCAAGACCGGTTCCGACGACGATAATTTCCAACTTGCGTTTGTTCGCGGGGCTTACGATTTTGACGTGAGACTTGTAGTTAGTCCACTTGTCCGCCAGAGGCCCGGCCGGAATTTTCGAATCTAATTTAATTTCAGACATGATTCTCTTATATTCGTTTGTATTGCGAAAGGGCCGCCCTTAATGTTTCGCGCGCAGTAAGCGGGAAACGAAAGGCGTTTCGCCGTTTGTGTTCAAATCCAAAACGTCGGCTGCGCGCTTACAGTCCGCAGGAGGACGCGCCGCAGCAGCCGCAGCAGTTACGCAGATAGAAGCATACCGGAACGAGCGTGAAGCCCCAGAAGACGACGATCGCGTAGAGCTTCGCGAGGAACTGCAGCCGGGGCAGCCACTTCGAGTTGCTCAGACCGAGCGTCTGGAACGCGCTCCAGAATCCGTGCGAGACGTGATAGTAGATCGCGGCGAACCAAACGATATACAGCACGCATACGCAGGGGCAGCTAAACGTCTTCACGACCAGTTGATAGGGATTCGCTTCCTCCGCTCCGAGCCACGACGCGAGCTGCATCTTGGACCAGAAGTGGAAGAGGTGAAGGAACAGGAAGAGAATGACGATCACGCCGAGAACGAACATGTTCTTCGACGCCCACGAGGTCGCCTTCGATTTGTTCGCGACGGCGTAACGCATGTCGCGAGGGCGGCCCGTCCAGTTTTTGAACTCGACGAACATCGAGAAAAGGATATGAACGATAAAACCGCCGGCAAGGACGGGAACCATGATCTGAATCAAGATATTTTCGTTCATGAACACGCATACCGCGTTATAGGCGCTCTCGGAAAGGAGCGCCGTTAAGTTAAGCGCGAGATGCAATAAGAGGAAAACGACTAAAAACAAGCCCGACAGGCTCATTATCAGTTTCTTACCGATTGAGGAACAAAGAAAGTTTACCATGGCGCTTCCAAGCGGTTTGGCGTTAAGTTGACAACAGCGGCGCCGCCGCTTGCGCAGGGGGCGTCGACTACGACCGATTCTTTCGTAAAACGGGCGCCGGCCTTGGGTAAAGGCGACGTTCTGGCGCGACTCCGACGTTGAGCCGACTCGCTCCCCCATTTTTATTCGATAATAATTTATCGAATAGCCCCATTATACATGGATTACGGCTGGCGTCAAGGTTAGGGGAGGCGATGTGGGTAATTTATTTAAAAGAAGCGGACGCCGAGTTCTTCCCCGTCGCGCGGCGAGCGGCGTCGCTCCCTTTAGCGGGCGTTTCTCGATACGGGGCGCCGTTAGAATTGCCCGGTTATTACGCCGGCCTTTCCGACAGGCTTTTTGGCGGCTCCTTTTCTTTATTCGGCGAGGTCGTTTGACATGTAGAAATTCATAGCGTACAATAACGTCGGCGTTCCGTTCGACTGCCGGCCGACGGCGCGCCCGCGTTATGGATGAACGCCTAAGCATACAGCCAGCCCTTTCTTTCAAGGAACAGACGATGAGACCCGCCCAGAGAACCGCGTTCGCGATCGGCTTCTGCGCCGTATTCTTTGTATTTTCGACCGTTACGTTTGCTTTTGACGACGAGCCGAACGAACTGAATTGGGATCGGCTCGGCGGCTCTCGGACCTCGTTTGCGCACTTTTGCGCGTACGCGGACGCGCGGCCCGAATTTTTTGCCAAACTCATAGCCGAGACGCCTAAGAACGCGCGTCCGACGGCGCATGGGAACAGAGTCGCGAGCGTGTGGGTCGCGCCCGAGGCGTTCGAGCCGCTTCTTGGCGGCGGCTGGGGCTTTGAGACGGTCGCGGACCGGCGCGTTCTCTCTTATTACGCGGGCCACGGCGGGGGCGCGACGCGCGCGCTCGTAACGATACCGAAGTCGGGATATTACCGCGTTTGGACGGAATACTATCACGAACAGGGTTCGACGGCTTCTTTTACCTTACGTCTGGAAGATCCGAAAGTCGTTAAACTTACGGGCGAGGGCCAGACGGTCGTTCAGGACGTCGAGTCGTGGCGGTTTGACTTTGCGGAAATGGGGCGCCGCGGCGATCTGCTTCCGAACCGCCGCGAGGAGCCGACCGGGTTCCTTTGGGAGGAGACGCCCTGCGTGTGGCTGGAGAAGGGCGAACGCGCGCTGACGGTCGCGGGCATGATGCACGACGGTCCGTTCGCTCCGCGCCGGATCGCCGCGATCGCGATTACTGAGGAGCCGATCGCGATTCCGACGCCGCCGGAAGACTGGAACGCGCAGAACGAGCCGATAACCGTACGCCGCGCCGCGCCGAGCGCGGAGGCGAGACGCCGCGCCGCGCTGTGGCGGCGCCGACCCGCGGTCGGCGAGACAAACGCGCGGCTTATCGCGCTCTGGCAGGAATGGCGGGACGCGTTTTTTGCCGAGCTCGCGGAATATAAGGTCGAGGGAATCGAGGGTCGGCGCATGGCGTCGGAGGCCGCGTTCGATCCAAGTTCGAATCTCATCGGCACGCCGCGCCAGATACGGGACGGAAAAGAGACCGCGCGCGCATTTTTAGACGGTTTCCCCAAAGATTCGTATTTTCGAAAGATTGAAGGGGAAGAATTTACGCCGATCGAAGGGTGGGGCGTCGACGGTTCGTCGGACGCGTCGGGGGGCAAGATACTCGTGGCGAGCTACGGGGACGGGCTCGCTCGCGCGCGGTACGAGTTCGACGCGCCGAAATCAGGCGTCTATTCCCTTTGGTCGCGCTATCTTGAACTTCCGGGCTATCTTTCTGAATTCAAACTTCAGGTCGAGGCGTCGGACGGAACCGTCGAGGAGATCGTCTTTTGCGCGAACGAAGAGGAGAATAAGACGTCGCCCGGTTTTCGCTGGCGCGAGCTTAAAGTGAAACTTGACAAGGGAAAGACGACGTTTACGCTGTCTAAGGAGTACGGACCGGGGCTGACGTACCGCCGTTACGACTGCCTTGTCGTAACCGACAGCGCCGACTGGCGCCCGGAAGGGCAGGGCGAGCTTGTCGCGCCGTTTGATCATGGCGGGCTCGTTTTATGGAACGCGGATCCGTGGGGCGGATTCACACGGTTCTCGGCGCCGAAGTCAGACGAGGTTCTTACGCCGACGTCGAAACCGACGGAGATAGAGCTCCCCTACGGGGCGGTCGTTTCGGCGTCGCTGCTCGTTCGCAACGAGAGCGATCGCGCGCAGACGTTCCGCCCCCAGATCGTCGGGGACGGGGCGGGGCTCCTTTCTTGGCGCCTGCAGGCGTTTACGTTTACGCCGCAGTTCGGCTGGACGCCGCATCCGCTCCTTGAACGGACGGAGGTTACGGTACCCGCCGGGGAGACCGCGGGGATCTGGCTGACGTTCAACGGGGATATTAAGAGCGCGAACGAGTCGGTCGCCGTTCGGATCGGGGATCAGACGGCGCGCTATAAAATCGTTCGGAAAGGGGATTTGCGCTCGGCGCCTGTTCCTTACGTCGGCGGCTGGAGCTTTCCGTACGAGCTCGTTTCATGCTGGGAGACGTTTAAGCGTTTGGGCGTCAATACGCTCAACGGCGGGATTATACCCGCGCAAGACGCGAAGAAATACGGAATAAAGCTTTTCGTAAAACTCAACGACGCCGACGTTTCCGAAGAGCATATCGCGGCGGTCAAACGGAGTTTTCAGGAGTACGGGTATAAGTACGGGGACTGGGCGTGGAGCTTTATGGACGAGCCGGGCGCGGGCGCGTCGGACGCGTGGGTCGAGCTGGCGAAGCAGTTCCAGGCTCGGGCGCCGGAGATTCGGATCTGGTGCAATCCCGGGGAAATGGCGGGCGCGCCTCCGGAGAGCGACCTCAAAATGACGCCGTACGTCGACTGCTACTGCCCCTACGCCGACCATTACTGGCAGCGCGGCGGCGGAAACGAGGCGTATTGGAAAGAGCTTTCCGGGGAAGGGCGTAAATTCGCGCTGCGGTTAACGTATACGACGCCGTGCTTTGGCGAGAAGGCGCCCGGCGCGCCGAACGATATGTTCGGGCCAATGGATACGTCGATTAAGAACGGGCTCGACGGCTGGATGTTTTACGTGCTCATGGGCCGGTACGAATATTGCAATTCGCTTTGGGACGAAGTGAACGCATACGTTCCGGATCAGGCGGTGAGTCTCTATCCTGGCGCGGGCCAGCGCACAATCAGTACGCGCACGGCGGAGGCGATTCGCGCCGCGGTCGACCGCTGGCGGGCCGCGAGGCTGGCGAATTGAGGTTTGAAACAGTGAAACGACCGCTGAAGGCGATAGAAGCCGCGTTGATTTTAGTTCTGGCGCAGATTGGCGCCGCGTTCGGACAGGGCGCGGAGCCGCCGCTCGACGTGATTCCTCGGGAAGAGACGGGTCGGCGCGCAGCCGCGATCTACGATTTCGCGTCGGATTCCGGCGCGGCGGAGGGCTGGACGCCCGGCCCGACGGTCAAGCTTGCGACTGGCGCGTCGGGACTGGTCGTTACGTCGACGGGGAGCGACCCGTATATTTTCAGCCCTGCGCTCGATTCGCTGGGGATTCGCGGCGATTTTCTCGTGAAGCTCACGGCGAAACGGACGACGACCGGATTCGCGCAAATATTTACCGCCGAACGTGATAAGCCGGAGTACGACGAGACGCGCGCCGCCCGGTTCGCCATGGCGGAACAGGGCGAATTTCAAGAGTATACGGTTCCGCTCAAGACGGAGGGGATTCTGACGCAGATCCGCGTCGATCCCGGGTTCGATTCGGGCGTCGTCGAGATCGCTAAAATCGAGCTTGTGCAAATTGAGCTTAACCCGTTGAAATTCGGCGCGTTCTCTATATCGGACGGCAAACTTCGTTTCTCGATTCGCAACGACGGCGACGCGGACGTAAAGGCGCGAATCGCCGCGCCCGGCCTCGACGAAATTGCGACGGTTCCCGCTCGCGGGTCGGCGGAACGCGTGTGCGCGTTTCCGCACGAGCGCCCTTTTGAGACGCTCGACGCGTTTGTGTACGCCGCCGACGGCAAGGGCGGAGAGCGGCCGATTCTTACGCGGCGTTTTTACGCGTATTGGGACGAGCTGTCCGACCGCGCGAACGCGTGGCCGCAGATCGCGAACGGGGAACTTCTGGTTCGCGTTTCGCCCGACGGGGCCGGAGCGCTCGTGTTTCGCGCCGGGGATTCCGCGCGCCTTGCGGCGATCGCGCCGATTGTATGCGCGGAGAATTTGGCGTCGGGCGTTTTGCCTCCTGATTTTACGCGGGAGCCGTCGAAGAATGGCGCCGATTATTCCCTTTTCAAGCCTGAGTTTACGGGAATCGACGGCGACTGCGCGAACTTTGTTTTCGAAACGCCGGTCGGACGCGGGCAAGGGACGCTGCGCCTGTCGGGCGATTCGCTTGAATTTGACTTTGATTCGCCCGTCCCGGTCCACGCGCCGGTCGTGCGCGTACTTGGCGAGATGAATCAGGCGGTTCTTCCGGGCGTGGAGTATCTGGAGGCTGGGGAGCGCAGCTCGTCTTCCCTGGACGTGAATCCGGACGAGCGCGCGCGGTATGCGCCCGAAAATCTTTGGGTTACGGCGCCCTATGCGACGGTCGTTACGGATCGCTGTTCGGCGACGCTGTTATATGAGAATCCGCTCGGCGTCCGCGTATGCTTTGCCGTTCCGAATTTCCTCGACGGGGAGGAGACGAACGCGCGCGTGAACGTTTGCGGAACGCGGCTCTCGGGCGCCGTTCGGTTCGCTCCGCCGGAGCCGATCGAGGCGTCTATTCTTTGGGCCGTTCAGAAGTTAGGATTGCCGGACCCGCCGAAACGGCCGCGTACGGACGCGGAAGAAGACGCGGTTCATCTCGCCGCGCTGGAACGTTCGGGAATTAAGCTGCCGAACGGATGGGCGTCCGCGAACGGCTCGGGGCTCGCGCCGGACGCCGTGAGCTACGGAAGCGATTTTATTTCAACGCTTTGGGAGCTCAAAGGGGAGCTTGTCCCGACGCCGCGCGTCGACCCCGGAGGTTCGAATCTGCATAATTACGCGTCGCTCTTGCTCCTATGCCGCGGCGATTTAGCGAAGGCGTGGTTCAACGGGAGCGCGAAGAATCTCATTAAGAAGCAGCAGGACGACGGGTCGTTCCGCTATTCGGGGCCGTACCTTCGCGGCAGCTCGGTCGACTACGCCTCGGGCGACTGCGGCAGATACGTTGCAATTTTGCTTGAACATTGGCGTCTGACGGGGTCCGAAGAGTCGCTTCAGGCGGGCCTTAAAGGACTTGCGTTTATCAACGCGCTGAAGACGCCGCGCGGCGCGCAGACGTGGGAGCTGTCGCTGCATACGCCCGATATTGTCGCGGCGGCGCGCTGCTCTCTGGCGAACACGCTTGCGTACGAAGCGACGGGCGAGCGCGCCTATCTTGACGCGGCGCGCCGCTGGGCGCTTTCGGGCTTGCCGTTCGTCTATCTTTGGGACGCGCGCGACGGCTTGGACGACGGATTCGTTATGCGTTACGCGACGATACCCGTCTACGGAACGACGAATTGGATCGCGCCATGCTGGATCGGAACGTCCGTCCAATGGTGCGGGCTCGATTACGCGGACGCGCTCATTCTTCTAGCGCGGTACGACGATACGCTCGATTGGCGCCGCGTCGCCGAAGGGATCGTTTCGAGCGCGGAACGGCAGGAGTATCCGGACGGCCCGTTTGTCGGAACGCTGCCCGATTCCTATAATATCGCGGCTCAGCAGCGCAATCCGCTCAATATCAACCCCTGCGTCGTTCACATGCTGCGCCGAAAATTAGAGGGCAAGTTTACGAACGTGTCCGCCGTCGACGTCGCCGAAAAACGCGCGGTTGTTCCTTTTCCGGCAAGGGCGGTTGGCAATACGCTGCAAGTAGACGGCGTTAAAGGAATAACATATCAGATTCTGATCGACGGAACGGAACTGCGAACGGTAGAGTCGCAAGGAAAAGACGTTATAGAATTTTGATTTCAATCCCGGATTGGGCTGCAAACGCGTTTTAAGGCAAGAAAAAAGCTCCGCCCGACGACTCTCGTGTGAGAAAACCGTCGGGCGGCGTTATTTATCGGGAAACCGGGATCGGCGGAAAACTATTTTCCGGCGTCCTCGGGCATTTCGGTCTGAGCGCCGGCTTGCATTTTGACTTCCTCGTCGAGCTTTTGACCAACTTTGAATTCAATGTTGTTGTCGCCCGCCTGAATCGACGCGGTCAGTCCGGAATCATGAGGATCGCCGTATTTCGTCGCGACGTAACGTTTAATACCCTTGACGACGGCGCTGCCGCCGACGGTGGTCGGTTCTTCGACGTCAGAGATTTCTTTGATAACCATTCCCTGATAATCGCCGGCCGGCACGCCGGGCCAGTTTCCGTCGGTCATCATGGTCGCTTTGCCGGTCGCGTCGGTCTTGCCGGTAACGTTCCAAACGCGTCCGCCGGTCGAAGACGGATTGCGCAGAACGACCTGCGCGTCGGCAACCGGTTCGCCGTCGTCGTAGGTCACGGTAACGACCGTCGGGTTGAGGGCCGGCAGGTCGGCGGGCTTTTTCGGGCCTTTGCTGCATCCGAGCGCGACGGCGCATACGCAGACGAGCGAGAGAACGAGGTATTTTTTCATATTCTTTTTCCTGTAAACTACGAGTGGAAGGAAAGACGCCGCGCGTGAGACGTACGCCGCGAAAACTGGGTAAAGAGCCGCGCGGTTTCCGTCGGTGAAGTCAACCGTCGCGCGAGACGTCCTTAAACAAAAAGGACGCCGAATTGCTTCGGCGTCCGAATCTAATCAGCGACAGAAGCGCTTTACGTAACGGGACGCGGCCCGTAAGCAAAGGCCTGTATTACAGCGAGGTCGTCTCGCCGCCCTGCGCGGAACCCATGGCGCCCCAGACGCCGTACGGGCTCTTGCCGCCGGTAACGGCGTTGCTGTACGCGTCGCCGCAGTCGATCGTTTCGGAGACGAAACGAACGGAACCGTCGAGCATAGCCGCGTTGACGCCGCCGCTGTGGTTGGACTGAGCGGCCGCGACGCCCCAGACGGAGTCGCCGCCGTAGGAGCAGTTAGGCGAGTTCGGCGGGAGAACCGTGTTGAAGCCCTGAACGAGGACCTGACCGTCGGCGAAACGCTGGCCGCGCCAGTTGGCGGTCAGAGCGTCTTTGGTGGCTTCGGTGCCGGCTTTGAGCGCGAGGCACGGGCCCGGACGGGAGTTGCCGTTGTACATGGAGGATTCCTGGAACAGGTTGCCCTTGATGGAGCGTCCGCCAGTGCCGGTCGCGGAAACGCATTCGGAGAAGGTAACCGTGTTGGAGGTGCCGTCAACGACGATGGACATGTTCGGGAATTCGCCGATCCAGAAGCATCCGCGGTGCGCGGTCTTCGCGCGCGCGTCGCCTTCGTCGTCCGGGTGACGGTTGTTGTTCCACATGGAGTCGCCGCGCGAGCTCATGTAGTTGCAGCGGCCGGACTGGTGACCGTCGGTCGAGAGCTGCTTGGAAAGACCGTCAGAGGGGCAAAGGAACGGAGGAACAACGGAGCACAGAGCCGGATAAAGGTCTTTGAAGTTTCCGTTCCACGGGTGCTGGAGCTGGCCGTTGGCGTAGTTCGGTTCGGTGTAGGAAACGATTTCGGTATAAAGGGGGCCCTGTTCAATGTAAGGAAGCAGGAACATGACGGTGCCGAAAGGACCGGTTTTCGAGCCGTTGTGAATGTAGGTGGAACGGCCGAAGAACGCGCGCGCCGCGGGCAGACCGTTGTTCGCGTCGTGATAGTTCTGGACGGCGAGACCGAGCTGCTTGAGGTTGTTGGTGCACTGCATACGACGCGCCGCTTCACGGGCCGCCTGAACGGCGGGGAGAAGGAGACCGATCAAAATGCCGATGATCGCGATAACGACCAACAGTTCAACCAGGGTGAAGCCCTGACGATTCTTGGAGGTAGCAAACATTGTTGGATCCTTGTATTGCTATCGGGAATAATATGGATATAACGTTATATATTCAGCTCGTTCCGGCGTTCCGCGGGCGAAACGGCGCCGACCGGCGCGCCGGAACAAAACCTTCGACTAAATTTTCAAAATTAGGCGAAACCTTTTTCGGATAAGCGGGGTTTGCCAGATAAGAAAACACCTAGTCCGCCGCTATTTTAATTAAATTTCGACTCTCATCAATAACACTTTTGACCTTACCGGTACAAAAAGTCGGATTTTTGTAAAAAAAGGTTTGCACGCTTTACGTAAACTGTTGCGTTTGCAAACCGTGTAGCTTACGGATTAGCTCGCCTTATTTCAGTATAATCTTAAAAGCGTTTCAGCGCGCTTTCGGGGCGTCTCAACCCTCTGATTTTGAGACGGTCGCCCGTTAGAACGCGACTGAAACGCACGCGATCAAGCGCCCTTTTTGATACGAAAGAATTTGCTGCAGTTCCCGCGCCTCTTTTTGTTTTTTTTTAGAAATAGCGCGAGTCAAGGGGCGCTTTCTGATTAAATACGCAAAATAAAAAGACTAGGCAAAATTATCTAATAAACGGCGTGAAAATAGAAGCGAGCAAAAAGAAGACGGCGCTAAAAAACGCGGCTGTTCCAAAAATAGGAATTATTCCTGTTTTTTCAGCGCGCGGGCGCCGATAATCCTAATACGCCTATATACGCGCCAAACCAGTCGCGGCGCCGTTGCGTCAAGGACGACGCAGGACATTTGCCGGCAAAAAGTTCAAAGGATTGAAGATGACCCGTATCGACGAATCGGTTTCCAGCCAAAGAGGACGTACTGTACGCGCGACGACGGCCGGCGGCCGCCGCGCTCGGTTTTTTACGCGCGCTTTGGCGGCTTGCGCGGTTATGCTGACGGCGTCGTGCGCCGCGTTTTCCGCGGATTTCTACGGTTCTTCGAGCGCGGCTTCCGCCGCGGCTAAATCTCAGTATCTCCGCGCGCGCCAGCAGGAAGCGGCGCAGGCGCAGTATCAGCGTCAGCAGGAGGCGCTCCTCCTTCAGCGTCAGGCGGCGGAGGCGGAGAATCTCCGCCGCATGGAGATCGCGCGCCAGCAGACGGCGGCCGCGGAGCAGGCGTCCGCTCAGGAAGGCCGTTCCTCGTCGGGCTCTTCTAAGGGCCTGTTTTCCGGAATCTCGAATCTTTGGGACGGTTCGCGTTCTTCTTCCCAATCTCAGAGCGCGTCGCAGCCGCGTCAGCCCCTGTTGACCGCGCCGTTCCAGCAGTCTTCTCAGCCTGAACCGCGTCAGGAAGGGCCGGAGCGCAACAACGCGTTCGGATACCGGCCGCTCTTTAAGCGCTCTTCTTTGCCGTTCAGCCGCTCTCACGGGGATCAGGCCGAGCGTTCGGAGGAGCCGTCCGGCTACGCCAGTTCGCAGTCTTGGCGCCCGGATCATGACTACGCGGGTCCTCAAGCTCAGTACGCGCATTCCCCGTACCGCCAGTCTCCGTCCGGAACGCCGAGCGCGGAATCGCTCGCGCAGCCGTCGACGAACCGGTCCGACGCGGCCGACCTGTTAACGAAGATTCCGTGGAACGCGCTCTCGCCTTCGGCGAAGACGAAGATTCAGAGCCTGACGTCGTCGTCGACGCTCTACCGCCGTCTCCCGATGGGCGGCTGCCGCTGCAATCCTGAGCTGTTCGACTTCTTCCTCACCTATCCGAATACGGTCGTCGAACTGTGGCGCTCGATGGGCTACGAAGATATTACGATGGTCGATTTGGGGAACCATTCTTACGAGATCCGTGAAAAGAGCGGTTCTTACGGCAAATTGCAGATTCTGTATCAGGATACCGAAATGGCCGTTGCGTACTGCTCCGGCGCGTACCGCGGGGCGGCGTTTGGGCGCCAGCTCTCCGGCGAGGCCTTTTTGGTTCTGCAGACGCGCTATACGGAAGGGCCCGACCGCACGCCGTTCGCCGTGTGCCGTATGGACGCGTTCATCGATCTCAACAATCCCGGCGCGGAATTTCTCGCGCGCACGTTCAGCTCCACGATCGGCAAGATCGCGGATACGAATTTCAATCAGACGCTCGCTTTCGTCGACAGCGTGTCGCAGACGATCGAGAGCAATCCCCGCGAATTCATGCAGGTCGCGTTCAGTCTTTCGGGCCTTTCTCCCGACGCTCGGCGTCTCTTTGCGGCCAAGGCGGAACGCGTCGCGAGTCAGGCGCGCGTCCGCGTGAGCGGCGGCATGCCCGACTATCAGCTCCTCGCGAAAATGAACGAGCCGAACTCGGTCTACGCGCGCATACTGTCCCGAGGCGACACGCAGACGCGCGTCGTCTCGAATCCGGCCGTCCTACCCGGTCAGGGAAGCGTTCTCGAGGTTCCGTCCGCGTCGGCCGTTCCGGCGCTCCCGCCCAGCCTTAGCGAATCGGACTCGAGCCGGTTTGCCGTTTCGTCCCGCTCGACGCGCGGCCTGACGGCCGGGCTCGATAAGACGCCCGATTTCGAGACGTCGTTCTCGAGCGACGAGTTCGCGCTCGCCGACGATACCGGCGACTATATCGGTATGGACGAGTGGGAAGACGACGAAGCCGAAGAGACGGCGTCGCTGGCGAAGGCCGGCGCGCGCCCGTCGACTCACCTCGACGCGATGAAGCTCCTTGAAGAGCAGGAGAGCCGCGCCGCGCCCAGCTACGCCGCGAATTCAAACGACGTTCTGTCGACCGACGAACTGGAAGAAATCGACGAATTTTCCGCTCTGAACGACTTCACGCCGGAAGAAGACGGCGACGCGGAGAGCATAGCCGCGTCCGACGAATACGACGCGCTCGACGCGCCGGTCGCGATCCCGTCGACGCTCGCCGCGAGCTCGAAGAAGAGTTCGGTCGTCGCGTCGCCCCTTAACGCCGAAGAAGACGCGGAAGCGGAAGAGCCGGCCGAGGTCGCAGAAGAGGAGCCGATTATTCTCCTGCTGCCGGAAGACGTCTCGACGGCGCCGTCCGACGGCGCGCCCGCGCTCGTCCTGCCGACCGAAGAGCCCGAAAGCGCGGAGGAGCCGACTCTTGATCTGATCGCGATTCCCGCGGAATCCGGCGACGAACCGGAACCGGCCGCCGTTAACGCGCCGTTTACCGTCGAAGTCGAAGAAGAGGCGTCGCCCGCGGCGACGGTCGAGAAGCCCGCCGACAAGACGGCCGCAAAGAAGACGGCTACGCCCGTCAAAGACGACAACTGGGCCGCCGGCTGGGTCCCGGTCGCGGCGAGCGAATCTCCGCTCCCGGCCGTTAAAGTAGCGGCGCGCGCGGACGAAGAGCGAACGCGCGGCGCGACGGCGCCGAAGTCGGCGTGGAGACGCGCTCCGGCCGAACCGAAAGAGGACGCGCAGTACGCGAAGGTTCCCGCCCGATTCATTACGCGCCGTTACGCGCGCCCGGTCGAGGATCCGAAAGCGGAGCCGGAACATGGCGAAAAGACGTATATTCCGACGTTCGATTCGGGCGCCGAGGCCGCGTCGGCGAACGACGCGCCCGCTACGTTCAAAAAACCGCGCTGACTCTAACTCGTTTAGCGCTGAGAATTACATTAAATCAGACGCGGCGGTTAATTCCGCCGCGTTTGCTATTTCTTGCGTTTCGTCCGGCGCGCGGTTATAATACGTTTCCGTTGATTTTACGCGTTCCGCGCCGCTTTTCGTTGAACTGCGGCCGCTCTTTAATCGAAACAGGAGACGTTATGACGCTGTTTGACGCCGTATTGATTTGCGCGCGGCGCTCTCTGAGCCTTGCCGCGCCGTTCCTATTCGCACTTTCCGCGGTCGCGACGGCGACCGACTATTACGTCGACTCTGTCGCGGGCGACGACAAAGCGTCCGGCAAGAGTCCGGCGGCCGCGTGGAAGACGCTCGATCGCGTTTCCGAGGCAAAAGAGCTCGCGCCCGGCGACGCCGTTAAGTTTAAGTCGGGCTCAATTTGGCGCGGCGGCCTCAAGCCGCGTTCCGGGGAGCCGGGCAAGCCGATCGTCTATACGAGCTACGGAAGGGGCGCGAAACCGAGCTTTTGGCGTTCGGTCGCGCGCGACGTCGAGGCGGACTGGGTTCGCGCGGGCGAGAATCTTTGGGCGACGCGCACGACGGAAGTTCGGAAAGTCGGTCCGGCGGACGGATTCCTCAGCGGCAAGGGCTGGAGCCTGCATCAGGAAGGGGGCGCAAAAGTCAAATACGAAGCGAAAGATTCGCGCTATGTGTTTGCCGGCGAAAATTTCGGAACGAAGCCGAACAGCGTCCAATGGATGAACTCGCCGTTCCCGATCGAGAAGGGGCGCTGCTACCGTCTCTCGGCGGACGTTAAGTCGACGAAACCGGTCGATATTCTTCCGTCCCTCATGATGTCGGGCTCCCCTTGGTCGAGCTACGGCGACGTTGCGTACGGCGCGATTCACGGCGAGCCGCAGCCGACGCGCCAGTCGGTCGTCTTCCGCTCGCGCGTCGACGCGAAGGACGCGCGCGTTACGTTCTATATGGGCGGTCTGCCGGAAGATACGACCGTCGAAATATCGAATATCGCGGTCGACGAGGTCGCGATCGACGCGTTCGATTTTGGGCCCGACGTTGGCAATATTATTCTCGACGGCAAAAAAGCGGCGTTTAAACGCTGGACGCGCGACGACTTAAAAGCGCAGGACGATTTCTGGTTCGACCGCAAAGAAGGGCGCGTCTTCTTCTACTCGAAAGAGAACCCCGCCAAGACGTACCGTTCGCTCGAGGCGGCCGTTATGCTCCACGTAATCGACCATTCGTCGGTCCACGACGCCGTTTTCGACGGGCTTGATCTCCGCTACGGGGCCGCGCACGGGTTCGGCGGCGCGTCGAGCAAGCGGCTGATCATCCGCAACTGCGATATCTGCTGGATCGGGGGCGGCGATCAGTACCGCGGGGGCGGAGAAGGGCGCCGCGTGCGGTACGGAAACGGAATTGAATTCTGGGCGGACGCGGAAGATAATTTAGTCGAAAACTGCCGCCTTTGGGAAGTTTACGACGCCGCGATTACCAATCAGGGCTCCGGAACGAACGTCGAAAAGAATATTGTGTACCGCAACAATCTCATTTGGAACTGCGAGTATTCCTTTGAGTATTGGAATCGGGACGAGACGTCGAAGACGGAGAACGTGTCGTTTGTCGACAACGTCTGTCTGAACGCGGGCTACGGCTGGGGACACGTTCAGCGGCCCGACCCGAACGGACGCTGCCTCATGTTCTACAGCAATACGGCGCAAACGAAGAATTTCCTCGTTAAAGGGAACGTCTTTGCCAACGCGACGGAAAGCCTCGTTCGGTCCGACGTCGCGTGGACGCCGGAACAGCCGGTTCTTGACGGGAACGTTTATTCGCAGGAGAATCAGGCGCTTCCTTACGTCCTCTGGCGGAAAGAGAAGATCTTCCGCGACGGATTCGACGCATGGCGGAAGGACGCCGGAGAAGAGAAGGGCGCGAAGCTGGAAAAGATTGACGCGGCGAGCCTTATTCCGGGGAACGACGCCGTTCTCGACGGTCTGACGAAGTAGCCTCCGCGCTTTTCTAGCGGCAAAAAAGGAGCCCCGGCCGAGCAAGTTCGACCGGGGCTCTTTTGCGTTTTATAACGCGCCGCAAACCGCGTTACAGCTTGAAGTTGAAGACTTGGCCGATAAGGCGCGTGAGTCTCTGGAGCAGCGTTTTCGGCGCGGCTTTAATTTTGACTTTCGCGGTCATGCCGACGCGCATGAGCTCGTCGTCGTTGTCAAGCTCGACGCGAACGCGAATCGACTCCATCTGCGGGCGTTCGACGCCGCCGTCGGTGGTTTCCGTCGCGATCGGGCCGCCGCCTTTGGTAGAGAGCTGATACGGCACGTTGTTCATAGCGCGGCGCTCGATATCGACGTTGTCTTTGATCTCGCCGTAATAGAGCTCGCCGGGCCGTTCGGTGAGCATAATTTTGACTTTCTGCCCCTTAACGACGTCGTCTTTTTTCGACTGATCGACGACGATAATCGCTTCGAGTTTTTTCGGATCGCCGACGCTGCAGATCGTAACGCCCGGCTCGACGGTCGTATTCAGATTTCGCTCGAGGAGCGGCGTGCCTTCCCACTGGAGTAATTCCGAGGAGACGTCGCGGAATTTATTGTCGCGGTCCATACGCCAATAGGGCGAGACGACGACGCCGTCGATGGGCGAGACGAGCTTGAGCCGCTCGACTTCCGCCTGAATCGCGTCGTGCGCCTGATACTGGCTTTCGAGCCGCGCGCGGAGTTCCTGGAGCCGCGCGACCGCTTCCTGATTATTCCCCATCTGCTCGCACGTGCGGATTTCGCGCTCCATTTCAAGGATCTGACCCTTGACGTCGTTGAGTTCGGAGAAGAGGGCCGGATTTCTGAGCTCGACGAGCAGGTCGCCCGCCTTGACGCGGTCGCCGTCTTTGACGTAGACCTTGGAAATAATCCCGCCCGACTTCGGCGCGGAGATATTGGCGCACGTGTCCGCGCCGGTTCGCAGTTCGAGTACGGCGGGCGCGTAAATCGAGTAAGGGAATTTTACAAAGCAGCAGACGGCGGCAATGGCTAAGACGCCGGCTAACGACGGATAAAAATGCGACTTTTTCACTTTATAAATACGCCCGGGCACCCAGAAAAATTTTCCGATTTTCCACAGCGGCATGACGAGGAGTCCGTACAGGGACATAGCCGCGATGATTTGCGCGATGATTTTGAGTCCGTATGAATCGAAGAACTTATAGACGAAGAACAAAATCGAGGCCATAACGACCCAGCGGTAGCATACCGCCGCGACGGTATACAGGGCAAAGAGGGCCTGATTTCGTTTCGGCAGGAACGGATCCTCCTGCGTCTCCATACCCAGGAACCACTCCTGCGCTTTCTGCGACATGATTTTCGTCGCCTTCTGGCGCAAGTTCGGGATTTCGAGCAGGTCCGCGAGGATATAGTAGCCGTCGTACCGCAGGAGCGGATTGATATTGAAAACGATCGTGCTGATGGACGAAATGAACATAATGTTCAAACAGAGATAGTGCAGCGTGTTCTCTTTTGTGAACCACCAGACGAAGGTCGCAATCGACGCGAGCGTACATTCGACGAAAACGCCCGCGATTCCGATGCCGGCGCGTTTCCACTTGCTCGGGAGCATCCATGAGTCGGAAACGTTGCAGTAGAGGCACGGAGTGAGCACGAGGATCATGACGCCCAGCTCGTGACACTCGCCTCCCAGAACTTTACAGGACAGCCCGTGCCCGAACTCGTGCAGCACTTTGGTAAAGAAGAGCACGACGCTGAGCAGAATTAAGTTGCCCGGCCCGAAGAACTGATTGAATTCAGGGAGCTTCGAGCGGAAATGGTCGAACTCAATTCCGATGAGGAGCGCCGCCGACGCCATGAGCAGCAGGCAGCACGCCAGCGTGACGGGGTGGAAGCACCAGCGCACGTAGGGGAGCAGTTTATTAAAGAACCGGTCGGGGTCGACGCCCTTAAAGCGAATCGCCAGAATATTGGAGCACGCGGCGAGAATTTCCTTCCGCCGCCGCTTCTTGCGGCGCTTGAGAAGCTCGTGCCCCTGGTCGGGAACGCCCACGACGATTAAACTGCACTGGTGGAGCTGCCCGACGAAATTCTGAATTTCTTCGAGCGTAATCTTCTGCGGCGGGAACTTCGCTTCAAATTCTTCTTTGATCGTCTCGAGCGATTTCGTACCGTCCAGAGACTCGAGAATGAAATACTCCTCGTCCTGAAAACGGTAGTATTTGAGCCCGATAGGATCCTTGACGATCCAGAACGAGCGGCCGAGATACGTCGCGCGTTTGGCTTCTAAGTCGGTGCGCGCGTATACCGAGAGAATACGTTCCGCGCTGGAAACCAAACTGTCCGCCAAAGAAGCCATTGTCAATCCTTTACTGGGGTAAAAATACGGTCGCGTCCGTCCGGACTCGCGCGAGCCCGGACGCGAAAGGCTCTCATTTAGCCTTAATCGTTACGGTTACGAGGGAACCGGGATTCAAGAGCCAATAATCTTTTCCGGTCTCTTTATTGCGAACCGTCTTGTTTTCCACGTCGGCGTAGAAGTAGTAGCACCCGGATTCAATGACCTGGCGCACGTAGACGATCTTGCCGGTCAGGTCGACCGGTTCGGCGCCGGGCCGGCGCACCGTAACGAAGATCGTTTTGCCGTCGACGTCTTCCGGAGCGTACTGACTCGCGTCGATCGTTCCGGTAACCTGGACTTTATCGAGCCGCAGAATGTGGAGAATCTGGTCGCCTTCGCGGACCCACTGTCCTTCGTTCTGATAGATTTCGTCGATGAATCCGTCGATCGGGGACCGGAGCTTGCGGTTGCGGATCTGGACCATCGTGGCGTTGGCGCGCGCGAGACTCACTTTGACCTTCTCGCGATTGACTTCGAGGTCGTACTGGGCCTTTTCCACCGACTTATTCGCGCGAATCCAGTCGTATTTCTTTTCGTCGATTTCTTCTGGCGAGATGGCGCCGGGCATCGACTTATTGAGCGCGGTAGCGCGGCGGTAGGACGCTTTGGCGACTTCCGCGGCGGCGAACGCGACGTCGACTTCGAGCGTTTTCTCCGCTTCTTTGCGCGCGACGAGCAGTTCCTGGAGCGCGACGACGAATTCCTGCTTGAGCTCGTCGTCCTGCAGTCTGCCGAGATACTGGCCCTTCTTAACGACCATGCCTCTTGTGAGCTGCGGACGTTCGCTTTCGTTCTTTTCGGCGAATTCAAATTTGCTCAGGAGCTCAAACTGCCGAGCGACGGCCGCGAGCGCGTTGGCTTCCGTTTCCGCGGCGGTTTCCGGCTCGTCCGGCGATTTTACGGTCGAACCGGAATCCTGCGCCTGGTCGTTCGCGATCTCCTTGGCGATGCTTTCGGAGAGCTTCTGAAGCTCCTGTCCGAGGTCGTAATCGTCGTTATAGAGCCGCAGTTCGTCGAGCAGCCCCTGACCGTTGGCGCTAATGAGCGCTTCGTACCCTTCGCCCTTGGGGACTTCGACTTTCGCGTTGCGCACGACGATATCGCCGGCGGCGTTCGTCGAGGAGCTCGCGGCGACGGCGGAACTCTCAATCGTGGCGTCGGGCGCGGGCGCGGCGTTTAGACTGGGCGAATTGCCCGGCGTTTGGAGCGAACCGAGCGGACTGGGAACGTTCTGGTCGAAATCCGAACTTGCGGCCCGTCCGAGAACGACGTTTTCGTAATCGTCCTGGCCAAACCCGAGTTCGCACGCCGCGACAACAGCGCACGCGAGGAAGGCGCGCGCGATCCAATCGATTTGTTTCGACATATCAGCTCATGTATCCTTATCTGTTATATGCTTATTCGAAGCGTTTTAACACGCGCTCGTGGCGCGGGGCGCGACGTTGAATTATCGGAACCAGAAGAAGACGGTCCTTTGCAGGAACGCGACGAGTTCGTTAAAGCAGACGTATCCGAGCGACCGTTTGCCGCAGTATATTTTCGCGGAGACGCCCATGCCGGCGGACGCGGCTTCCGGGAGGTCGTCCGGGTCGTCGATCGACGCGAGAATCTCGACGGTCGTCTCTTCCGTCCCGCGGTTTTCCGCGCGGTCGTGCATTTCAGTTACGGTCGCCAAGTGCGAATTCGACGGATCGACGGTCATGACGAATTTTACTTTGAGAGGCTCGTTGGGATCGTCCTTCTGAATAACGCGCCGGTAATCTTCAATGTGCCCCATGTATTTTTCGGGCATATTGAGCTCCAACTGGAGTTTTCCGTCGGGCTGGGCGATTTCCATGAGGATTTGCCCGGGCTGCACCGGCCTATTCTTGAGCGTCGTTTCGAGCTGGAACGTCATGACGACGCCGTCGATGGGGGCGCGCACTTTGAGGTCTTCCTGCCGTCTCGTGAGAATCTGCTTCTGAATTTCCAGCGTCTTTCTGCGCTCTTCGTACTGCGCGATCTGCCCGCTGATGCGCGTGCGCTCGACGTCTTTCGCGTCGTAGCTTTGTTCCTGCAGGGACTTGATCTGCTTTTCGACTTCCTGGAGCTCGCCGTAATTCTTCTGCCATTCGGCTTCGAGCTCGTTGTTCGAGAGCTCCATGAGGACGTCGCCCTCTTTGACCTGCTGGCCGTGCTCGACGTTGAGGACGTCGACCTTGCCCGGCTCGCGCGTAAAGACGTTTCGGCGCACGACCGGCTCGAGAGACCCGTCGCAGTGCATGTTGAAGTCCCACGGAACGAAGATGAACGCCAGAATGACCGCAAGGATTCCGAGCGAGACGGAGATCGTCTTGGGGAGCATTCGCGCGGTCGTGAGGACTTTCGACTTTCCGATCGCCTGCCAGAGGGGCGCCAGAAAGATCGAATTGTGATCGATGGCGTTTCCGACGGCGACGCGGGCGTGCTCGACGACGATCTCGACGCGCTTCATCATGTGTTCGGAGACGTTCGAGTTTTCGATCTGCTCGACGACGATCGCGCCGAACGGCGGCTTGACGGTTTTCTTGTCGTGTTCCGTTTCGTCGAAGTCTTTTTCGTCGATAGTGCGCGGAATGAGCGGATAGACGGCGATCGTCTTGGTGTGGGAGGCGTCGACGTACTCTTCCACGGCCGTTTCAACCTGCGGGGCGAGGTTTGAGGAGTCGCCCGAATAGACCATCGGCTCGTTCGCCTTAACGACCGCGGTCGCCAAGTCGCCGAGCAGCTTGACCGTTTCGGAGCGCTTATCGACCATGTCCTGACCGCTGACCGCTTCGATTTTCGCGCGTCCGCCGCGCATAATGGCGAGCGAGACGCGGTCGCATTCGATGAGTCGCCGGCTTTCGTTGGCGACCGTATAGAGCGTTTCCTTGAGGTCGAGCGTCTTGTGGATATTGCGCGTGAAGTCTTCGAGCTGGGTCCAGAGGCTTTGCCGGTCGCTGAAATTCTTCAGCTGGCGGTTCTTGTAGTATTCGGTCGCGTACCGCGTAACCTGCCGGACGAACTGGAGGAAGCCCTGCTGCGTCGCGGGGTTGGAGTCGGGCCGCTGAAAGACTTCGACGATGCCGACCTTTTCGAGCTCCGTCTGAATGACGCCCATGATAATGAGGAAGTCGGTCGGGTTGCCGCCGTCGTTCGCGCCTTCGCCGCCGGAGTGCGGCGGGACCATGAGGTCGTTTTCCGTGGAGCGGAGCGTGTTGTACAGGAGGTACGAGTGCGTCTTATTCGCTTCCTCGTCTTCGTGGAGCTTCGCCTCTTTCAGGTTGACCTGATATCCGAGGGTGAGCCGCCCGGACTCGTCGGTCGTCCAGAGCGCGCCGCCGATGGCGCCCAGCGCGCGCACGACGCGCGTCATGAATTCCGCTTGGAACACGTCGGGAGAGACGTCGGAACGCGAGACCTGCGCGATCTCGTTGACGAGAACGCGAATCTGCTGTTTCGTTTGTTCAAGCATACCCCTGTCGTAATGTTGTTCGGAACTCATCTCTGTACTCAATAATCGTTTGTCCGCGCCTCCGCGCGCGTAAAAGGGTCGCGCGCGGTTCCTTTGCGGACGTCGTATTCTGCCGTAAAAATCGCCGCGTCTTTCCGGGGAGCCGCGTTTTCGGCCCGATCGCCCAGGACGGCGCTGAATGTCAAGTGAAACGTCAGACGGATTGACTCGAATTACCGCGCCGTTCCCGCGCGCGGACCGTCGGGGGCGCTATAGGAACGGCTCCAGCTTGCTATAATGTAGCAAGTTCGGCGCCGCGGCCGGCTCCGGTTTCGGTTCCGGCCTCCGCCCGTCGGAAAAACTCGAGTCAAGCCGTTGAATTATACTGTATTTTCAGGATATTAAAAAGGGCAACCGAGCTTTTTTTTCCAATTATATCGCAATTAGTGCGCCCTGCCGCGAAGACCGGTTTTCGTTTGCGGCGCGCCTGCGGTTACCGCGCTCAAATTTGCCGGCGGTTTGCGTTGAGAACCGCCGCGTCTTCCAACGGAGAGGTCAGCCCGCCATGGGATCTTCTGTAAAACTTGCCGTTTATCCGGGCACGTTCGATCCGATAACCCTCGGACATCTCAATATCATCAAGCGCGCGAGCAACCTTTTCGACGAGCTTGTCGTCGCCGTCGGAGTCAATTCGGAAAAATCGCCGTGGTTTACTCCGGAAGAGCGCTGCGATTTCATTCGCCAGTCTGCCGCGGAACTCAAGCTCGACAACGTTCGCGCGACGACCTACGAGGGTCTGACCGTGCGATTTGCCAAGAGTCTCGGCGCGCGCGTGCTGGTTCGGGGCGTTCGGCCGCTGACCGACATTCCGGCCGAGCTCACGCTCATGATGGCGAACCGGCGCATCGAGCCGGACGTCGAGACGCTCTTTCTCATTGCCGACGGGGAGCTCGCGCACGTGTCGAGCTCGCTCATTAAGGAGATCGCCGGCGCGAAAGAGGACGGCGTGCTGAGGTCGTTCCTCCCCGAATGCGTCATCGAGGCGGTGCGCAAAAAGGCGGCGGAACACGCGCCGCTGCGCTGACGCCCGCGCGTTCGGTTCGGGCTTGCCAGACGCGTTTTTGACCGTTCGGAAATTCGAATCAACAGTTTCCTCGCGTCGGCGTGCAAGCGTGGAATTTTGGCAAAAATGGCCCGAAAAGCAAAATTTCCTCTTGCAAATTCGGTTTTATTGGGTAGTATAAAACTATACCAGCAAGGCGACCTAGCCAAATGGCTAAGGCAACGGATTGCAAATCCGTCATTTACCGGTTCGAATCCGGTGGTCGCCTCTTACGGCGCCTGTTTTCCCGTTTGGGCGCGGGCGTCTCGCTTTGAAAAAAGCGATTTCCGAATCCCCTTGAAGCGCGCGTTTGGGTTGTGACTTTCCCCCCTTCCCGCTTGTTTCCCCCTTGTCTTTTCCCTCCTTTCGCAGTCTAGGCGCGCGCTTCGCTTTTTTCTCTCTCCCTCTCTCTGTTCGAGTTTTCTTTTGGCTCTTCGCGTTTCTGTTTTTCCTTTTTGCGACTTTTTGCGACGTCGGTTTCGGATTGGCGTCGGCGGCGGTTCTGTTTTCGGTTCGACGGTCTTTCTTGATTTCAGGTTTCCCGCAAACGCGGGAAATTTTTTTTGTTTGCGCGAACTTGCTTGTCTTTTTGCGGCCTCCGAATTATAATAATGGGAGAGGGGACGCGTCGCGGTCGAGTCGGTAAAAATTCATGTGGAAACGCCGCCGCGCGCGGGCGCCCTAACGCGTTGAAAAGGTTAACGATGGCGATATCGCTAGAGAAAGGTCAGAAGACGGCGCTGGACGCCGGGCTTACCCAGGTAACGGTCGGCGTGGGCTGGAATCCTCGGCTCGACGCCGGCGACGGTTTCGATTTGGACGCGAGCGCGTTCTTACTGAACGCGGACGGCAAAGTTCGCTCGAACGACGACTGCATTTACTTCAATCAGCGGAAATCGCCGTGCGGGGCCGTCGTTCACATGGGCGACAACTGCGACGGAGCGGGGGACGGCGACGACGAGAAGATCTGCGTCTTCCTCTCCAAAGTCCCGGCGGACGTGGAGAGGATCGTCTTTACCGTAACGATTTACGGAGCGAAGGCGCGCCGTCAGAATTTCGGCATGGTCGACTCCGCCTTTATCCGCATCGTCGACGGCAAGACGGGCGAGGAAATCGCGCGGTTCGAACTCACGGAAGACGCGTGCGTCAATCAGGCGCTTGTCTTTGGCGAACTCTACCGTCGTCACGGCGCGTGGAAATTCCGCGCGATCGGAGAGGGATACGATTACGAAATCAACGAACTCGCCGCGCATTTCGGCTGTTTTGTATAACGCGGCGCGCGGAAGAAATTGAACGGGAAGGAGCCGTTTATGACCGTCTCTCTCATCCGGGGACAGAATATCGAGACGCCTCCCGACGCAACGAAAATCAACGTCGAGCTCGGGTGGCGCGCGCCCGCGGACGCCGACGTCGAATTCGACCTTAACGCGAGCGCGTTTTTGCTCAATTCGTTCCGCCGGGTTCGCAGCGACGCCGATTTTATCTTCTACGGTCAGCCGAAATCGCAGCTCGGCTCGGTCGTTCACATGAGCGGGGGCCGCGTCGGGCGGTCGGAAGACGAAGCGGGCGGCGCGGAGACGTTTTGCGTCGATTTGGCCGCCCTGCCGCAAGACGTCGAGCGGATCGCGTTTGTCGTTTCGATTTACGGCGCGCAGGAGCGCGGTCAGAATTTCGGCGCGGTCGACTCGGCGTATATACGGCTCGTTAACGCGGATACCGGCGAGGAGCTCGTTCGGTTCGACCTTACGGAGGACGCGGGCGGCAGTCAGGCCGCGATTTTCGGCGAGCTTAGCCGCCGCGACGGCGAGTGGGTCTTTCGCGCGCTTGGAACCGGGCTCGATTACGGACTCGGAACGGTCGCGCGCAATTACGGCGTCGAGCGCGATTAGCGCGCCGCTTGTCATTCGGCGAAAACGCGCGCGATTTTCCGCGTTTCGCCGAGAGAAATCGCATACGTTATTAAAGGGCGTTCGCTTCCCGACGCGTCCGTTAGGGAGGCGCGCCATGCCCGAATCAGTTTTAACCCGAAACGCGCGGCGTTCGCAAGGCGCGGCGCTTTTCGGATTTTGACGGCGCGTTTGTTTTCGCGCCGCGTCAACTTTTTTACCGTTTTTTCGCGTCTTTTCGGGCGTGAAGAGAACAACAAAGGACAGTTTCCATGAGAAGACTTCCCGTTTACCTTTTGCTCGACGTTTCCGGCTCGATGAGCGGGGAACCGATCGAAGCGGTTAAAAACGGCATTCAAATTCTGCATTCCGCGCTCCGCAAGGATCCTTACGCGCTGGAATCGGCATATATCAGCGTTCTTACGTTCGGAAGCGAAGTTCAGCAGATTGTCCCGCTGACCGAAGTCGCGATGTTCCAGCCTCCGCAGATTTCCGCGAACGGCGGCACGTCGCTCGGCGGCGTTCTCAAGAAGGTAACCGAGTGCGCGAACGCCGAAGTTCAGAAGACGACCGCCGAAGAGAAGGGCGACTGGAAGCCGCTCGTCTTTGTTATGACCGACGGTTACCCGACCGACGACGTCGACAAAGGGCTGGAAACGTTCCGGACGTATAAGTGGGGCACGGTCGTCGCGTGCGCGGCGGGCGCCGACGCCGACGTAGGCACCCTCCAGAAGATTACCGAGAACGTCGTTACGCTCGACGTCGCCGACGCGTCGACGATCGGCGCGTACTTCAAGTGGGTATCCGCGAGTATCTCGACCAGCAGCAAGAAGGTCGACGCGGGCCGCGACGTCAATAATGAAATGAGCGAGCTGCCCCCGCCGCCGCCGGAGATCACGTTGGTTAAACCGTAACGGACGCCGCCGCGTCCGCGCCGTATAACGCGGCGCGGACGTTGGTTTTATAGAGTTGGCCCTTTGACGTCGCGGGCGTTGGAAAGCGCTCGGACGAGGTATGGCGGAATTGCAAGGAATCGAGCTTTATATTGAATTGGCGCGCGGCGGCATGTCCGAGGCTGTGGAACAGCTCTCGCACCCGGTGCTGACCCTGTCCGGGCGGATCCGCTGCAATAAGGACCTGGCGGCGTTCGTCCACCTGCTGATGGAGTCCCGGGTCTATGACGACCGCAGATCCCTCGACTGCGCGGAGGTCCTCTACGCGGAAAATGAAGCCTCCGCCCGGGAGCTGCGCCGGTACTATGCGCGGAAGAAGCGGTATACCTGGATCTCCCTGGCGCCGTTTTCCCCGGAAGAGGACGGGGACGGCGGCCGCTACGAGAGCGCCGGGGTGATCGGGCGGGAATTTGACCGCGTGGTGATGGTGCTGGATCAGCGCTTTTACTACGACGAAAAGGGACTTCTCCGGTCCCGGGGAGACAAAGATCCGGACGATCTCGACGTGCAGCGGCTCTATCAGGGCATTACGCGGGCGCGGGAGAAGCTCTGCCTTATCATATCCGGAAATCCGCAGCTCTTTTCGGCGGTGCTGGCTATGAAGGCCCGGCACGCCCTGCACCGCGAACCGTGAAAAAAACCGGTCATTTCCGCGAAAAGAGACTTGACAGCGTGACGGACCGGGGTTATTATGAAAATATCTTAAGTAAAAGATATTTATAAAAGTGATTCAACAATCAGAACAGCGGATCTTTCCGCGGAAGGGAGCCTCCCATGTATTACATCGGCGTGGATCTGGGGACGTCAGCAGTCAAGCTTCTCCTGATGAAGGAGGGGGGAACGATTGAAAAGATCGTGAGCCGGGAGTATCCGCTGTCCTTCCCGAAGCCGGGCTGGTCCGAGCAGGCTCCGGAGGACTGGATCGCGGCCGTCAAAGACGGGATCCGCGAGCTGACCGCGGAGATCGACCGCACGCAGGTGGCCGGGATCGGCGCCGGCGGCCAGATGCACGGCCTGGTGATCCTCGACGCCGAAGACCGGGTGATCCGCCCGGCGATCCTCTGGAACGACGGCAGGACCGGGGAGGAGACCGATTACCTGAACCGGGAGATCGGCACGGAGAAGCTCGTAAAGCGGACCGGAAATATCGCGTTCGCGGGCTTTACGGCGCCGAAGCTCCTCTGGCTGCGCCGCCATGAGCCGGAGAACTTCGCCCGGATCGCGAAGGTCATGCTGCCGAAGGATTATGTGAACTATATGCTCACCGGCGTCCACTGCTCCGACTATTCGGACGCCTCCGGCATGCTGCTGCTGAACGTGAAGGACCGCTGCTGGAGTCCGGAGATGCTGGAGCTCTGCGGCCTTACGGAAGCACAGATGCCGCGCCTCTTCGAGAGCTATGAGACGGTGGGGACGCTGAAGAGAGAGATCGCGGAGGAGCTGGATCTTCCGGAGACCGTCCGCGTCGCGGCCGGAGCCGGAGACAACGCGGCGGCCGCCGTCGGGACCGCGGCCGTGGGCGAGGGAGCCTGCAACCTGTCTCTTGGGACCAGCGGTACTCTCTTCATTTCCTCCGACGGATACAAGGCGGACGACGGCTCCTCCGCGCTGCACGCCTTTGCCCACGCGGACGGCAGCTATCACCTGATGGGCTGCATGCTCTCCGCCGCCTCCTGCAACAAATGGTGGCTGGAGGAGATCCTGAAGACGAAGGATTACGGAGCGGAACAGGCCGGCATCAAGGAAGAGAGGCTGGGACGGAATCACGTCTATTATCTGCCGTACCTGATGGGCGAGCGCGCCCCGCACAACGATCCCATGGCGAGAAGCTGCTTCATCGGCATGACCATGGACAGCACGAGGGAGGATCTTTCCCAGGCGGTCCTTGAGGGCGTTGTCTTCGGCCTTCGGGATTCTCTGGAGGCAGCGAAAAAACTGGGGATCCGCGTACAGACGAGCATGATCTGCGGAGGCGGCTCGAAGAGCCCGCTGTGGCAGAAGATCTGTGCGGACATCCTGAACCTGACGCTGACCATCCCCGAGACCGAGCAGGGGCCCGGCTACGGCGGGGCGATCCTGGCAGCGGTGGCCTGCGGCGCCTATCCCTCGGTAGTGGATGCGGCAAAGGCGCTGGTGCGCGTCTCGAAGACGGTGGAACCGGATCCGGAGGCAGCGGCCCGCTATGAGGAGCGGTATAAGACCTGGCATAAGCTCTATCCGGCTCTTAAGGACTGCTTCCGGGAACTGTAAGATCCCGCATTTTACCAAACGAACGGAAAGCGGGGACGGAACCCCGCGAAAAGATATACGCTCTCCCGCAGGGCGGGCGGAGCTCATAAGAAAGAAAGGAAAGGACACGATGAACAACGTACCGCAGATCAAAGTTGGAATAGTCGCCGTCAGCCGTGACTGCTTCCCGGCTTCTCTCGCCGAGAACCGCAGAAAGGCCCTGGTCCGTGCTTACGCCGAAAAATATGACGCCTCCGACATTTACGAATGTCCGGTCACCATCATCGAGAGCGAGACCGACATGGTGAACGCCC
>CADACS010000029.1 GCA_902786505.1 uncultured Planctomycetota bacterium
CTGGCAGATTTGGACTTCAACTCCATAAAAGCCAAGCTGAACCTTTATCGCAGGGTGGTGAGCTGGGCATGAATCTGAAAGGGATTTTGCATAGTGTCATGTACAGGGATACCGTTACCGTACACAGGGCAGAAAAAGTCCTGGCAGATGACGGCACAGATGACTATGCAGAGGAATTCGCAGTAATCTACGCAAACATTCCCTGCAAGCTTTCCCAGTACAATATGGAGCTGGCCGCCCATGTGTCCGAGCGGGCTATGGAGCTATCCCTGAATCTGCGCCTTTGCTGTGACCCGGATTACGATATCCGTCCCAATGACATCCTGAAGGTCAATCACCAAGGGCAGGTATTCACCCTTTGCGCCGGGCAGAAATTCGCCTACCCTACGCATCAGGAGATTTCCGCAAGACGGAAGAAGGAGGCTGGTGATGGGGATTAGAGTCGATGGCCTCGATGAATTCGAGAGAAAGATGCTGGACATTGCCGAAAAGTTCCCGGAAGCCAGGGATAAGTTCCTGAAGCAGGAGGCAGAGCTCATCAAGAGTAGGGCCAAGATGAATACCCCCGTAGATACGGGACGGCTCAGGAATACCTGGGAGAGAACCCAGCCTGCAAACGGCAGCATCGAGGTGTATAACAACGCCGAGTATGCCGCCCATGTGGAGTACGGCCATAGGCAGAAGAAGCGGTGGGTGCCTGGTTACTGGAAAGGCGGGCATTTCACCTATGACCCCAGCGCCAAGACTGGCATGATGCTCAAAGAGCGGTTCATAGACGGGGCCAAGATGCTTCATGAGGCCATGGCAGAAACCAACCTTTCAATCAGGTCTGATGCAAAGGCGATTCTGGGAGGGCTGTTCAAATGATCACCGCACAGGAAATCAGGGCAGCTATGGCAGATCTCTTGAAGAATAAGGCGGGGCTGCCTTATGAGGTGCATTTCAACAACAACAAGGAAAGCTCCAAGTCCTATTTCTTTGTGACCATTACATCAAGGCGGAAGACCTTTGACAGGGTTTACTACGAGAGGTTTCTGACAGTTGACTGCCAGCTGAGGCTTTTGCCGGATGAATTCAACACCATACGCAGGACAGAGCTGTATTCTGCTGCAGATGCGCTGGATACGGCTATTTGCCCTGTGATAAAAATCAAGGACCGTCATGTAACGGTGCTGAATACCAGGAGCAGGATTGTGGACGACATCCTGCATTATGAGTTTGATTTGGATTTTGTGGATTATCTGCCAATCGAAGTGCAGCCGTTCATGGAAGAGTATCTCCGTTGGCGCGTTAAGACCGACTGACAGCGCGCGTAAGTTACGGCGTCGAGCGCGGTTCGCTAATCCGGACCGCGCTTTTGTATTTAGCGCGTTCTTCCGTCCGGGCGAGGGCGCGCGGCGCTTCGGGCATGTTGACGGCGCCGCGCGAAAAGACTATAATCGGCGCGAGCGGCGACCCGTCCGCGAGCCTTTGCGTAAGGGCTATACACGGGCGAATATAAGAGCGCGGCGCGACGCGTCGCCGGCGCGATAAGAGAGCGGGAATTTCCGGCTGCTATGCCTACATCGTTATTCCAATACGAAATGTTGCCCACGACGTGGTTCTACCTGTCGTCGCTGCTGATTTTAGCGGTTTTCTTCCGCTTTAATCGCGTGTGGAGCGTTCGTAATTTCGACGTGCTCGCGCTCATCTCGCTCACGCCCGGCCTCGTCTATATCGCCATGGGCTCGATGTTTCAGGGCTATCTCTGGCTCTGGATCGTCGGCATTCTGATTTTCTGCCGTCTTTCGTTCGACGTTTTTCTCCGCCGCCGGCCGCTGCTGGAGCCGAACCTCAGTTTTACGGGGCTCGTCTTCTCGTGCGTCGCGGCGTCGGCGTTCATTATTCCGAACCTGTTTATCAATCGTGGGGACGCGTGCGATTCTCCGCGCGCGTGGCGGCTCGAACAGATTATCGCCGCCGACGAAGAGTGCGAGCGCTCGTTCGACGTGGAGCGCTGGCCCGGCTACCGGCCTTTTTTGCTCGCGTCCCAAAGCGTCGATAAATTTTTCGCGCCGTCGCAGGAATCCTGGCGCAGGGCGGTCTCGGAAACGCGGCTGCGCAGCAGCGAAAAGCATGTCGTCGAGTTTTTCGGCGTTACGATCGAACTCGACGAAGACTCGCTGAAAAAGAAGCGCTCGGCGTCGCGCGCCGTTCAGTGGGCCGCGGGCGTAACGCGCGGGCCCGTCTTTGATTTTGAGGACGACTCGGACGAATCCGCGATCGCGAATCGGTTCGGATACGCGCCGAAGGCGCCCACGAGCCTCAACGGCCTGAGCGCCGCGCCGTCCGTGCCGGTCGCGCCGTCCGCTCCGCCCGCCGACGAAGCGGACGCCGAAGAGGACTACGCGCCCGACGAGTTGGGCCCCGAATCCGAGGAAGCGGCCTCCGAACTTGGCGCCGAGCGGCGTTCGGAACTTGCGCGAAACGGCGCGCCGGGCTACGTTCGTTCGGGCCCCGCGCCGCTCACGGTTGAGGATTTCGCGCTGATTCTCATTGTTACGGCGCTGCAGCTGGCCGTGTGCGCCGTAATCGTCCTCATCGGAAAGTATCATTTCGGCTCGCTGCAGACGGGGTTCGCGTGCGGACTGCTCTATCTGCTTCTGCCGTACATCAATCAGTTTTCGGCGCGTTTGGACCATATCGTTCCGGCGCTCATGATTTTACTTGCGGTCCTGCTCTACCGCCGGCCCGTCTTTTCGGGCGTCGCGCTTGGAATCGCGGGCTCGCTCGTCTTCTATCCTTTCCTCTTGGCGCCGCTGTGGTTCGGCTACTACTGGAAGAAAGGCGCGGTTCGGTTCGCGTTGGGGTTCAGCGCGTCGATTCTGACGCTCGCGGTCGCGCTCCTGTTCCTAACGGTCGACGCCGACTGGACGTACGGCGAAGCGCTCGCCTCGATGTTCGGGCGTCATTCTCTCTTTCTGGCGGACGCGGACGGGCTTTGGGAATATTTGCAGCGGTATTACCGCATTCCGGTCATCGCGCTCTTTGGCGTCTTCTGTATGGGGTACGCGCTCTGGAATCCGAATAAGAATCTGGCGACGCTCATTTCATGCAGCGCCGCGCTCATGCTTGCCGTTCAGTTCTGGATGGGGCGTCAGGGCGGGCTCTATATGGCGTGGTATCTGCCGCTGACCGTACTGACCGTCTTTCGCCCGAACTTGGACGACAGAACGGCCGTTAACGCCGTTACGAACGTATAGCGCGCCCCTTCTATTGCGCGCCGGCGCGGCGCGCGTATAATAAAGAGCGCTGTTTTTTTACCGTGTTTTCTCCCCTGTCTGTCAGGACGGCGAACGAATGAAGCGAACTAAAACGAACCCTTTCGACTGGGCGCTCATCCAATGGGCGCGCCTCTGCGAGGAGTCTAAGATCGTCGATCCGACTAAAGTCGAGCCGACTCTCGACCCGGAAAAAGACGACATGGGCCGTCTGAGCGACCCGCTCTCGTGGCTTACGTCGCGCGCGAAAAAGACGCTCGCCTCGCTCGGCCTGGACGGCGCGCGCTGGCTCGACCGTTCCGTCTCCGTATGGTTCGCGAGCGCGCTTTTCGTCGTGGCGCTCGGCGCGCTCGTCTTTCCGATTGCGCGCGCGGACCGCATTTTAGACGGCGACGTCAATCTTGCCGGGCCGTTTGTCTTCTTCATTCTCGGTCAGCTTTTCTTTCTCGCGCTTTCGCTCGTACTGCTCCTTGTCGTGGCGTTTCAGGCGCTTAAACGACGCATAACGGGCAAAGACCGCCCGCGCACGGCGTCGGAGAAATTCGTCGCGGGCCTGTCCGGAATCGTGGGCGCCGTCGTTCTGTTCTGCCTCCAACGAATCGCGCCCGTCTTCTTCGCGCTGTGCGGGAAAAAGGGTACGGAGCCGTTCGCGTGGCGGCGCCGGCGCGATAAGAAGACGGTCGATCCGATCGTGGACGAAACGACCGGGCGGAGCGTCGATCCCGGTAAGAAAGGCGCGGCGCTCTTCTGGGACGCGCTCTTCTCGAAGCCGCGGTTCCTCTTCTTCTGGGGCGGGTTCCTTTCGCATCTCTTCTGGACGTCCTGCTCGCTGTGCGTGCTCGGAATCCTCTGCGCGCGCATGCAGGGGAATCAGTACGACTACCGCTGGCGCACGTCGCTCGAGAACGAAACGACGGTCAAAAAGGTCGTCGATTTTCTCGGAACGCCGATGGCGGCGCTCGGATTCGCGATTCCGAGCGAGGAGGACGTCGGGCGGCTCTTCCGGCCGGACGGGATCGTCGAGGACGCGCCGGACGGGGCCCAGAGTCAGAAGTCGGAGCCTACGGAAGCGGAGAAGACGGCCGCGTCGTCGCGCAAACGCTGGTCCTATTTCCTTTTGGGCGTCGTCTTCTTCTGGTGCGTCGCGCCCCGTTTCCTGCTCGTTTGCGTCTATTACGGCATGTTCCGCCGCTCGCTGCGCGACTACCGGCCGAATTTGGCCGATCCCTATTATGAGAAGCTGATTCAGGCCGCCGAAACGTATCAGTCGACGACGCAGTCGAGCTTTGTGGACGATCCGATCGAGGCGTCCGCCGCGCCCATGCCCGCCGTTCTCCCGGCGCCGAGCCTGGCCGAACCGACGTCGCCGCAGGCGGAGTCCGCGCCGGCCGCGCAGCCGAGCGTATCGGAGCCGCCGAGCGCGTCCGCCGCGCCGAGCGCCCCGGAACCGACCGCGCCGCAAGCCGCGCCCGTTCCCGCGCCGGAGCCGGAACCGGAGCCGCCGATTGAAGTTAAGCCGACGGAAACGCTCGCGTTCGGATACGACGCGGAGCTGACCGCGGAGCAGTGGCGCGCCATTCTTCCGGTCGCGCCAGAGCCTCGGCTCTTTGGCGACGTAGCGGGCGATTTCGCGCGCAAAAAGGCGCTGCGCGAATTCCTCGCGGCCGAGGGGGGGACGATCGCGCTGTGCGTGTACGTAACCGACGTCGGTCTCTCGCCCGCGAAGCACTATACGAAATTCATGCGCGAAGTCCTCACGCCCGCGATTCCGAACGCGCGCGTTTACGTCGTGCTGACCGGCGCGGAAAAGCTGCGCGTTAAGTACGGCTCGCAGACGAACGCGGTCGCCGAGCGGCTCGAAGACTGGACGAACGCGCTCAGCGCGCTCGAACGGACGTCCGGACTCCCGATTCTGCCCGTCTTCTTTTACGACGCCGATCTCGATCTTCCGGAACAGCGCGGCCGGCTGCGCGATCTTGTTCGGTCGGGCGGAGATCCGCGGGAGTCGGGCGAAATTCGGCGCCGCGATTACGCGAAGTGGGACGCCGCGTCGCGACGGCTGCTGGCCGAATGCCGCGCGATCTTCGGCGCGTCTGAATTCGCGACCGACGAAGAGACGGAACGTCGGCGCGCCGCGCAGGTATGCGCCGATATTTTCGAGGTCTATCAGGCGGAGACGGAGCGCGTTTCCGAACTTGGCGCCGCCGCGCTGACGGCGAAGCTTGGCGGCGCGTCCGTCCTGGAGAAGGCGCGCGCCGCGGCCGCGAAGACGGGGACCGCGTTTTCGTCCGCGCTCACGGGCGGGGGCGCGAACGTTATGGACTCGCTCGCCGAACGCTGTAAAGAGAAGGGCCTGAGCGCCGATTTCGTCGAACGGCGCGTTATGAGCGCGTGGGGCCTGAGCGAAAAGATGCGCGGATTCTGCTCGAAGCTGAGCCCGAAGTGCGCGGCGGCGACCGCGACGGTCGGGCTGTCGATTCCGGCGCTCGTCGCGTTTGCGCCGCTGCTCGGGGGCGCGGCGACGGCGACCGCGGTCGCGTCCGCGTTTGGCGCGCTCGGAACCCTGCTCCCGGCGAGCGTGGCGTCGGGCGTCGCGGCGGGCGCGCTCGGAGCGGTCGCGCCTATGTCCCTGTCGGCGCTTAAAGAGAAGCTGTCGGCTAAGCTGCACGGCGCGTTTCATACCGCGCGCGCCGATAAAGAGCCGGAGCCGCGCGCGGACGGCGCCGCTAAGGCCGGGCCGGACGAGGCCCGCGAAAGAGCCGAGTCGGCGGCCGCGCTCGTGTGCGTCGCCGCGACGTGGCAAACGGCGCTCGAATTACAGGGGCTGCCGGAAGACGCGATCGCGTCGGCCATTCCCGAGATTCTCGAGCCGATCGAGACGTCGAATCTCGATTCGCTCGAGGAGATCGAACGCGCGTTAAACGGCGCCCGCGCCCTTTTGCCCGGAACTTAACGCGGCGGTCGAACGTTCCTACGAAACAGAATTTAATCGCAATCCTTCGAGATCGGGGAAGTCATGCAGGTAACAAACGAAGAACTTCGCGCGTTAAAGCCGCTCGTAGTCGCCGTCGTCGGGCCGACGAACGAGGGCAAGACGTCGATCTTGCGCACGCTGACGAGCGATCCGAATTTCGGCTTGGTCAACGCCTATAACGGCACGACGGTCCGCGCGGAAATTCAGAAGATCTTCTATAAAGGCGTCGTGGAGATTCTCCAGCTTGTCGACACGCCCGGCTTTCAGACGTCCGGCGAGATCTACGAGCTGCTCATGGAGGACGAAGCGGTTCAGGAGCGGCTCGGCGCGTTCGATCTCGACGATCTCTTTCGGGTCGTGCCGCAGCAGGACGACGATTTCCGGCACGACCTGCGCGCATGGCGGGAAGTCGCGCGCTGCGACGCGGTTATTTTCGTAGTGAACGTCGTTGAGAATCCGAAGCAGTCCCTTCTGAAATATACGCTTGCGCTGCTTAAAAATATCGGCAAGCCGGTCGTGGTCGCGTACAATAATACGCACGTCGAGAGCGCGACTTCCGTCGACGCGACGGGCGCGGGCGTTACCGACTACCGCGCCGAGTGGGACGAGACGCTCCGCAAAAACAGCTTCTTTTTAGTGCAGGAGTACGACGCGCACATTCGGTCGTTCAACGACGAGCTCGAACTCTTTGAGAAGCTCGCGGCGCTCGCGCGCGATCCGCTCACGCAGCGCGTTTTGCGGCTCGAGATTCGGGAGCGGCGCGCAAGAGAGCTGCGCCGGCTGCAGACGTCGCGGCATGTCGTCGCGGAGCTACTGCTCGACGTCGCCGCCTATCGCGAAATTAAGACGGACGTCGGTCAGAACGAATGGCAGCTTGAACTCGAACGGCTCGAAGAGGTTCTGAAGCAGACGGTAATAACGCGCGAGCATGAAGCGCAGGTCGCGCTCCTCGAAGCGTGGGGGTTCCACGTCGGCGTGCTCGATCGCGAGATGCTCTCGGTCGAAGACGACGCGAATCAGCGGAATCAGCTTTTCGGCGCGGAAGCGAAGCGGCATGTGAGCGTCGGCGGGGGCGTCGGAGTTACCGTCGGCGCGATTCTCGGCGGCGCGATCGACGCGTGCGTGGGCGGGCTCTCGTTCGGAACCGGCGCGATGCTCGGCGGTTTTCTCGGCGGACTCGCCGGGAGCGGCGGCGCGCTGGCGTACAATTCGAAGTACGACTCCAAGGGCAAGACGCTGACCGTGCGCGTTCAGCAGAACGTCGTCGAAGCGCTCCTTGCGCGCGGCGTCGATCTGGCCAAAAAGCTGCAGAGCCGCGGCAAGGCGCTCGAAGATTCCGCGCAGTCGCAAATTGGCGCCAACGCGCCGAAGATCGCGATTCCCGGCCTGGCGGGCCTGCTCGCCGAGTACGCCGCGTTCTCCGAATATTCGAAGATGAATAAAGGGGCCGATCCCGGATTTACCGCCCGGGACTGGCGCAAACTGCCCGGCGTCTCGAAGCTCGCGAAAGAGAAAAAGACGCGCGAAGAAGTCGTGCAGGCGATCGCCGATATGCTGCGCCAGGCGATTCCTGATTTGGATTGAGACCCGCCGCCCGCCCGCGACGGCGCGGGCCCCGGTTCGCGCTGCCGCGCGGATCTGAAACTAACCGCTCCCGTTGGTCGCTGGCCGAATTGCCGTCCCGGCGCACACCCTCAACCGGCCGATTGGGCCGGTTTAACCCACGTGCAATGACCCGCCAAGCGTACAAGCCCTCGCAACGCGCATGGCCGAGCGCTCGACCCGCAACGCGGGGCGCCAAGCCGGACGCAACGTCCGGTTCGGTATGGATTTAGCGACGCGACGTGATTAACGAAACAGCCAAAAAAAAGACAAAAAGACAGAATTGCGATTGAAATACGTCGGGAACGCGGCGCCCTTCTGCGGGAGGGAGTCAATGGAGCTTTTGGCGTTGCGTGGTTTTTGGAATTTGGTTTTTTGTTAACGCTTTGAACTGCGTAAGTTGCGGCGAACCGGACGTTCGTCCGGCTGGGCGCCCTGACGGGCGCGTGCGCGGGCTTGCGCATTGCGGCGGCCGTCCGCGTTGCGGGGTATTGCGCGTGGGTTAGACCGGCCGTTTAGGCCGGTTGCGCCCGACTGGGCGCGGTATTGCGTTCACGTAATTGAAGCGACAAAGGCGCGTCGCTGTGTTTTCGATTGTTCTTTTATTATTTGGCGTGTTCTGATTTGTGGCGTCCGCCGGCAGGCGCCGGCGGCTCACGCCCTTCGGGCGGGCAGGCGTCGCGGGGACTTTTGGCGTTGCGTCGATGGTTGCGTGGTTTTTGGAATTTTGGTTTTTTGTTAACGCTTTGAACTGCGTTAGTTATGGCGAACCGGACGTTCGTCCGGCTGGGCGCCCTGACGGGCGCGTGCGCGGGCTTACTCATTGCGGCGGCCGTCTGCTTTGCGGGTTCATTCGCGTGGGCGCGGTATTGCGTTCACAGAATTAAAGCGGTAAAGCCGTGTCGCTGTGTTTTCGATCGCTCTTATATTATTTGGCGTGTTCTGATTCAGGGCGTGAGCCGCCGGCAGGCGCCGGCGGCTCACGCCCTTCGGGCGGGCAGGCGCCCCGCCGCGCTTTAGGCGACTTCGTATCCTTTGCGGGATGGCCTTGCGATAAGCGCGTTGGCTTCCTCTTCGTCGAACTTATAGGCGTCTTGGTTCCAGTGGAGCGTCTTGCCGGTTCGGAGGCAGATATTTGCCATGTGGCACATATTGATTCCGGCGGCGGTCGTCTGGACGTCGGAGATCGGCTGGACGCCCTCTTCGATCGCTTCGAAGAAGTTGCGCATGTGGTCTCCGGACCGTTTCCCTTTGAGAATCTCGGTTTCGAGCTCTTTGAGCTCCTCGCGGTCTTTTGCGGTCAGGTCTTCGACCGGCTTGCCGGTCAGACGCTGGCGGTTGACGCGGATTCTGCCGCGTTCGCCGGAGAGGAGCACAAAATTCTCGCCCGACTGGAGGCGTAGCGACATGCCGTCTTTGTACTTAAAGAGGACGTTGAATTCCTCGGCGACGTCGTACCATCCTTCGATATTGGGGAACTTTCCTTCGCCGGAGATCTCGACGGGCGCGTCGTTTGTTCTTCCGAGCGCCCAGACGGCGAAGTCGACGTTGTGGGCGCCCCAGTCGGTAACGATACCTCCGGAATATGCGAACCAATATCGGAAGTTATAGAAACAGCGTTCGAGGAAATAGTCCTCCTGCGGCGTCGGGCCGAGCCACTTGTCCCAGTTGAGACCTTCGGGGACGGGCTGCGGCTTAAAGGGCTCGCGCTTATCGAAAATCCCGTCCTTGCCGATCTTTTCGTTGACGGGGCAGGAGCATACGACGTCGATCTTCTCGCCGAGCCGGCCGCTTTTAACGATCGCGGCGGCCGTTAGAAAGGTATCGAATTCGTCGCGCTGCTGAGATCCGACTTGGACGACCGCGCCCGTCTCCTTGGCGACTTTCGTAATGAGCGCGGTCTCTTCCATTGTAAGTGTAAGCGGCTTTTCGACGTAGACCGACTTGCCGGCGCGCATCGCCTCGACGGCTATTTTCGTGTGCCAGTGGTCGGGCGTTCCGATCGTCACCGCGTCGACCGTCGGGTCTTCGATAACGCGCTCGTAGTCCTGATACGGCTTGCACTGGTTCGGATAGTACGCGGCAAACCGTTCCGCAAAAGGCAGATAGACGTCGGCGCACGCGACCATGGCGCCGAATTCTCCGGCGCGGCGCCCGATAAAGGTTCCGCGGCCGTCGAACGGCTTGTCGTTATTCCAGACGCCGGCCCGATATTCGCTGACGCCGATCGCGCCAAGCTGGAGCTTCTCCACGGCGCTCTTTTCCTTTTTCGGCTGTTCGCTCGAATAGAGATAGGGCGTAAAGATCGGCGCGACGCAAGCGGCGGTCGAGGCGATTCCCGCTTGGCGCAGGAACCGCCGGCGCGTTTGTTTTGTAGTCATATCGTTCTCCTTTAACGCGTTCGATTTAGGTAAAAGACGGCGTCGGCGCGGCGTCTACTTTTTGTTCTTGAGGATATACGCGTCGGGACATTCTTTTTCCAGATTCGGCGTCATATCGAGATCAAGCTTTCCGACGACGAATTTCATCATGTCCTGAACGAACTTCTGAACGAATTCGGTATCCCACTGCTCGTTTCCGTGACCGGGCGCAATATAGGCGACGCGTCCTTTGCCCTCCATGCGGACCCAGCTGGACGGGAAGGGAGGCCGGTCGTAACATTCGTTCCGGCCGTCGGTTCGCATGCCTTTCGTCTCCTGGACGGCGATTACGTGCATGTCGGGATTGAAATTCTTCATGCAGTACCATTCGTCAAAGATTTTCGCTTCCGACGCTCCAAACGATTTTAGCGCGGGTACTTGAATCGGTTCGGTGAACCGGAGCGACGCTTCCTGCATATCGCCGTGCGTAATGAAGTCGCCGCCGACCATCTTAATGTACTCGGTGCGCTCTTCTTCCGGCTGATTCTCAAAGAGCTCGCCCTGACACTGCCAAGTGTCGGTCGCGCAATGGATTCCGAGAAAACCGGTTCCTGACCGGACTGCGTCGAAGAGATTCTTCATACCGGTTTTCGAGACGGGCGTTTTATTCTCGACTTTGACGTCGAGATCGCCGCACGTAAAGAAGACGAACGCGGCGTACTGACTCAAATCGCCGTCGAAGACGGACCCGTCTTTTGTGCAGTCGACGTCGAATCCGATCTCTTTTCCGAGCTTTTTAACGATTTTGGCCGCTTTGCTCGTTCCGTCCTTTTCGTCGACGGTGGGCGGATGCTCCCATTCGGTGGAAAGGTCGAAATAGAGGATCTTGCGGCCCGGCTTGTCGTCCGCGGCGAACGCGGAGCGGTTCATGGCGACGCCCGCGGTTTCCAGTCCGACGGCGCCGAGCGCGAGCGACGTCAGTCTGATGAAATCTCTTCTTTTCATAGAGATGCTCCCAATCTTATTAAGTCTAGACAAAATCCGAAGTCGGCGAACAGTTTTCGCGCCGCTTCCGGCTATTGTAAAGAGTTTTCTTGAAAAATCAAATTTTTTATCGGCGCGCTTTGCGTTTAGAGAAGGGCAGGCGTTCGACTGAAAGCGCGGACTGTTATAAGATATACGACGACAATATTGACAAACGAAACGCGCCCGGCGGCGGGAATCCCGCGACCGGGCGCAAAGAAAAGACCTCCGCGCGAAGGTTTTATTCCTCCCACGGCGCGCTGAATTTGGGAAGCTGCTCTTTGATCAGCGCCTGTTCCTCTTCGGTCAAATCCGAGAGGGGAACAGGAGCGTCTTCGGGCCGCCGCCGTTTCTGATTGATCCGATTGACGAGGCTCCAGTTCCGACTGGGCTTATCCGGGGACGCGTCCTGCGGCTCCTTCGCGGGCAGATCGTATCTCGTAAAGTCGACGACCGTTCCGCGTTCGTCTTTCGTCCAGTCGCGGAGAATCGCGAGTCGGAACTTTTGATTCATAAACCACGTCATTTCTAAATTCGGTTCCGAATGAGCGCCTTCTACGCCCGTGCCGCGCTGGACGAACGTATAGTTGAGACCGTCGTTGTTCGGATGATCTTTTCGCCACGCTTCGCCAAATTCGCTCATGAGGGGAACGGTCGCGTCCGGAAATTCCTCGCGTATCGCTTTGAGCCATTTCGTCATGCAGTCGGTAACGTCGGGCTTTAACTCGCCTACGAGACTAGTCTCCCAGCAGACGACGACCCAGCCGAACCCGTTGCGCTTAACTCCGTCTTTAAAGTGATTGCGAGTAACGGCGAGCGCTTCTTCTAACCCGCGCTCCTCGCCGAGGTTATGATACGCTTCGATTGGGCCGACGCCCAGTCTGCTGTTCGCGCCGTCTTCAAATCCGAACCGTCTCGCGCAGAGGAAATCGCACGTCCAGCCGTCGAGATTGACGCAGTCGATAAAATCTTCTTTGCCCTGAGCCGGCTTGCACGCGTGTTCCAAACTCGGATAGTACGGATAGCAGATTGAGCCGTCGCCGTCTCCGTTGTCGATTCCGTACTGACTCCATATCGTTCCCTGGGCGACGTGAATATCTTCTTCTTCCGCGAGATAGCGGAGATTTTCCGCGGCGAGAAAGCCCGCGACGACCCCGTGCGGTCGATACCCTCCGCAGACCATATTTTCAACGCGTTTAAGACCGTCATGCAAGTCTCTATTGACCTGTTCTCGGGAATTGTACATTGGGCCGAAATACGCGCCCGGAATGAACGTGATTTCGTCTCCGTACTGGCGATGAAATTCGACGATCCGTTTGCGGAGCGCGACGTAATTTGGCCGCGGATCTTCCAGCGCAAGCCATGAGAACGCCCAAGTTACTTTCGCTTCCGGAATTGCCGCGGCGACGGCGCCGCGAAAGCGCTCCGCCGCTTCGACGGTATGGAGCGCGGCCTCGTCGTTGCCGGCGTTGCGGTCGCGCGCGACTTCGATCTGATTGACGCGAATAACCGTGTTGATATTAATAACGCGTTTTCCCTGCGTCGACCAGTTGGAATTAAAGGCAGGTTCGTCCGCTCTCGCTCCGCCGTTAAGCGCGGCGAAGAACGACAGGAGCGCGAGCGCGGCGAAGAACCGTACGCAACGTTTCATATAAACCCTCGTTTTCTAAGGTATTGCGAACGAAAGACGTCAATTGAAAGCGTCGTCGAGGTCCCCTTCCGATTCGCCTGCTTCTTCGTCCGCGTCGGCCTGTTTGCTTTGCAGAATGGCCTGCAAGGGCGTCTGGCCGCCGGAGAAGGTCTCAAAGATATCGGAAATCATTTTGTGCGGGGCGACGACGCGCGTAAATTCGCTTGGGCCCGCGATGGACGAGACGACGAGCGCTTTGGGCATGCCGTCGGGCAGCTGGAAAGAGTCAAGTTTAGGCGCGCCTGGGAGATAGTATTCCGCGAGCCATTGGTAGTAGGCCTGGCCGCTCGCGAGGTCGAGCCGGATCGCGGTAACTAACTTGGAGTCTTCCGGATTTGGAATCTGCACGTACAGGTTCTGCAGATTGACGATACCGTCGCGGTCGGCGACCGTACCCATATAGCGAATCGAGGGCACGGAGAGCGACTTCCAGTTATTGACGGCCATACGGAGCAGGTCTTCGTTGCCGAGCCCGAGCAGAATGTGCGTCTTATCGAGCACAATAATATTGCTCTTGCGCGCAAAGAGAGGCGAATTATCAACTTGCTCCGCCTGTTCGTTCGCCGAACGCAGAATCATATTCTGGAGCGCGTCTCCGTTTTCGACGTTCGCCATGAGTACGTCGAGCGCGGACAGGAGCGGACGGTTGCGGTCGAAGAGGAGCTGGGCGCCGGGCGCGTCGGGCACGTTCTGACCGGCCGCTTCCGCCTGCATGAGCTTCGTTTGGCGCGCGTAGGTCTCCAGATCGGAAATATACATTTTGTAGTCGTCAAACTTGTACTGCTTCATGGCGGACTGTTCGCCGGAATCGGCTCCGATCGCGCTTCCGAGCAGATTGCCGAGCGCGGCTCCGCGCTGCGCGGCTTCTTCCGGATCGGCCAACCGTCGCGGCTGTCTCTTTCGCGTCTCCTGACGGCTCAGGCGTCGCTCCGCGATCGCGCCGAAGAGCTGCGCTCCGACGTCTTCGACCTGTTTCGATCCGATATAACTCCCAATAGCGCGCGCTTTGGGAATAATCATCTCCTTAACGAATTCGTCGGCGTCGTCGACTTCCAGGAAGAACTGCCAGGATTCCGCGGCGAGCTCCGTTTCGAGCGGCAGATTCAGGGAATATTCGACGAACTTGAGCCGGTTAAACGGTTTCGGGAGCGATTCGGCGAGCAGGGGCGCAATATCGCTCTGGCCGGACAGGGGCGCCTCGACGTCGGGCAGTACGACGAAGAATCGGTCGGCTTCCGCGTTGAGGGGCGGGAGCTCTCCGAAGGAGGCGAGCTGCTTGGCGCTCTGGGAGTCGGGCCGCGGGGTCGTCTGAGTCGAGAGGTAAACGCCGTATTCGTCGATCGATACGTCGACGCGCAACGCGAGAAGATTCTGGCGGATATGCTCGCGGATTTCCGTAAGGTTCGCGGCAACCTGCGCTTCTTGGAGCGTCTTTTCGAGCCCGTCGAGGATCTTTTCGACTTCCTTCCAGAAGGGCCGGTTCTCTTCGGTGAGCTGCATAAGGCCCACGGGCGTCGCTTCGAGCGAGAGCGCCGGGGCGGTCAGGCCGGGTGGCAGCTCCGCTTCCGGACGCCGCGGAACGCCCAGTTCGAAGAAGTCGAGGAGCCGAGCGTCGGACGCCTGAACGAGCGCGACGTAGTCGGGCGTAATCTGACGCGCGACGACGACGATCGAGTCGCCGAGCTTTAAGGTGATATTGGCCGTTTTGCCGTCGGAACCGATCGAGGAGGACTGCTCCGGAGCCGTTTTGGCGAGCCCGGTTACGAACGCCGGAAAATTCTTTTCGGAGACGGGCAGGAGCACGGCCAGTTCCGGGGGCGCGTTTTTGCAGAACGCGACGATTCCGAGTTCCGCGCCCGGATCGATCGCGCCGAGAACGCGCCGGTAGTCGGTGAGCCGGAGCGCCGAGAGGACGCTGAAATCGGCGCCGCTCGTCTGGGCGAAGAATTTGCTAACCGCGTCGTCGAGCGCGTTTAGGGACGCCGCGCGCAGTACGACGCCGGCCGCGGCGGGAACGGGCAGCCGGTCAAATTTTCCCGGCGGCGGGGGCGGGACGGGCTCGTCGGCGTCGGCCGCTTTAGGCGCTTTGACAAGATTGGCGATTCCCTTCGATATTTTGACGAGCGACTGAACGTCGCTTGGCTCCGACTGAGCCTGCGCCGCGGCGGCGCCGGAGAAGAGAAGCCCGGCGATCAGAGCGCCGAGCAAAATGAATTTATTTCGGTTTACTGTCATATTCGAATCCTTTCTGCGTTAAATATTCTTATTTACGCGCGTTCATTTTGGCGGGCCGCGTTAGAATCGAACGAGGAACACGGACGATTTTTGGGCGTTGAGTTTGAGTTTGCCGTCTGTATAGGCAACCGTTTCGCTCGCGAAGTCGTGATCGTAGTCGATATAGTCGACTTGAACTTCGCCCTGTTCCGGAACGCCTTTGAGGTCGATTTCGACCGTTTGCGCGTCGTCCTGTTTGTAAACGGAGACGAGGAGACGTTTTGCGGAACCGTCTTCGCTAACGGCGCCGAGGAGGGAGACGTATTGGCCGGGATCGGCCGTCGCGACGCGCTTGGGCGCCTCGGTTCGGAGTTCGCCGAAGAATTTCAGCGCGAAGTAGGTCGGGCGCAGTTTGCCGTACGGGTCGATAAGACCCCAGCGTTCCAGCCCGAACGCGTAGTAATTCGACATAGTGAGGGGCGTGTCGAGCCAGCGCGTGAGGACAAAGTCGACGAACGCGGCCGCTTCGGCGCCGTGGAGCCCGGTCGGAGACTCGGAGAGCTCGCGCTTCGCCTGATCGCCGCCCTTCGTACCGTGAACGACGCTCCATTCGGTCGGGAAGTAGTGCCATTCGTTGAGGTGGAGCTCGGCGTCGGGGAACCCGGCTTCGTCTAAGGTTTTGCGAATCTCCGCGGGCGGATCGAGGAGCTCGTTCGGATAGCGCGCGTAGCAGTGCCAGGAGAGGAACTCAAGAGGCGCGCCTTCGCGTTTGCACAGATCGGCGAGCTGTTTGATTTGGGCGAGATTGGAGCCCGCGAGCGCCGGCCCGCCAATTTTGATATTGGGGAATTCGGCGCGAAGGCGTTTTGCCACGACGACGTAGAACCGGCAGTAGGATTCGTAATCGGAATCCCACATCTGCGGGACGATATTCGGCTCGTTCCAGATTTCCCAGTAGGGGAGATTCCACTCGAATCCGTCGGCCCACTTGGCGTTGTAATGGCGGACGATTCCGGCGCAGATTTCCGCGTAATGTTCCGGGTCGGCGGGCTTAATCGCAAAGTATTTCGTCGCGGTATGTTCGATACTCGTGCCAAGACGGTAAATCGGCACGGCGCCCGCGGTTAGGATATTGCGGATATAGTCGTCGGTCGGGCCGAAATAGTAGTTTTTCGGGTCTTTCGGATCGGCGTCGAGATTGCCGAAAATCTGATGGACGTCGACGAGCCGGATACCGTTGTTGTCCCACGGGGCGTCGTGCAGGCGCACGGTGGAGAATTGGCACGCTTCGGCGAGCGGCCTGCGGTCTTCGATCGTTTCGCAGGACATATTCGCCCAGAGATTGATTCCGTTGATCGGGCGCACGTCGCCGATTTTCTGAGTGAAATCGACGCTGAAGGCGCCGCCGTCCGCCGCTTGGACGTTAGCGGCGCAGACGCACAGGAACGCCGCTGCAAGCGCGGCCGCCCCTTTGAAAACGTTGGATAACTTCATGATACGTTCCGTTCCTGTTTGGGGGTTAAAATCGGACGAGATAGACGCCGGAATCTTTGGAATCGAGTTTCAGAACGCCGTTCGCGTACTGAATTTCCGTTTCCCGAAAACCTTCGGCGTCGATAACCGCGGCCTTTACGGCTCCCGATTCGGGAACGCCGGCCAACGCGATTTCAATCGGTTCTTTCTCTTCGCGCTGGTAAATCGAGACGAGGAGCCGCTTGCCGTTCCCGTCTTCGCCGACGCCGGCCAGAAGCGCGACGGATCCGTTCGGATCGACCGTCTTAGCGCGTTCGGGCGACTGCGAGACGAGTTCGCCGAAGAGCAGCTGCGAATAGTAGGTAACGCGTCGGCGGCCGTAGAAGTCGTGCATGCCCCAATGAAAGGACGAGCAGGTATAGTAGTTCGCCATATCGAGGGGCGTGTCCTGCCAGCGGGTTAAGACGAAATCGTTAAACGCGGCGGAGACGTAACCGTGCATCCCTTCGGGCGTTTCGTACCAGTAGACCTTTTTATCAAGGTCGCCCTGAATCCCTTCGAATCCGCACGGGAGATAGTGCCATTCGTTGAGATGGAGTTCCGCGTTCGGGAATCCGGCTTTATCGAGCGCGCCGCGTACGGCGGCGGGCTGGTCGAGTATGTCGCTCGGCTTGCGCGGATAGCAGTGCCAGGAAACGAAATCGAGGGGCGCGTTCTCCTTTTTGCACAGTTCGGCGAGCTGGTTAATCAGGTCGAGTTTCGGGCCGCAGAGGGCCGGCCCGCCGATTTTAATATCGGGGAATTCGGCGCGCAAACGCTTTGCCACAATCACATAGAACGTGCAGTATTCGTTCCAGTCGCGCGTATCCCACATCTGCGGGACGAGGTCCGGCTCGTTCCAGATTTCCCAGTAGGGGATATTCCACTCGAAACCGTCGGCCCAGCCTTTATTGTAATGGCGGACGATTCCGGCGCAGATTTCCGCGAATTTTTCCGGATCGGCGGGCCGCTTGGCGTAGTAGCTGTTACTCGAATGCTCGATGCTCGTGCCGAGCCGGTAAATGGGCGTTACGCCGGCGTCGACGATCTGCTTTATGTAGTCGTCGGTTTGCGTAAAGTAGTAGTTTTTCGGATCTTTCGGATCGGCGCTCTCATTTCCGAAAATATGCTGGACGTCGACGAGCCGCATGCCGGGATTGTCGAGCGGCGCGTCGTGGAGCCGCATGGTGGAGAAGCGGCACGCTTCGGCGTCTTTTCGGAGCGCGTCGTTTCCGCGCGAATTACTCATGCGCGCCCAAATATTGGCGCCGTTGAGCTTTTTGATCGGGCCGACTTTCTGTCCGAAGTCGACGGAATAGTCCTGAGCGCCCGCCGGCGCGCACGCGCACGCGGCGAGGAGCATGGGCGCGATTACCGCGAGAGCGATTTTAACGCAAAGCTGTTTCATAGTTCGGCCTTTCGGGGAAAGGGAATGGTATCGTTTGCAGGGGGTCAGCATACGCGAATGAATTCGACGCCGAGTATGCTCGCGAGTATCTCGAGCCGCTTGGCGATATGCCCGACGCCGATCGCGCAGTGGTGCGACGGGCCGCGTTTGGACCACGCGTCGATGAACTCGCGGGCGCCGCACGGGAATCGGTAGCGGCTGTTCGTATTGCCTATTTCCAAAATGGGGCCGGGCTCGGACACGCCTTCGGCGACGAGGAATTTCGCGTTTCCGTCGGGCGCGTCGATAACCGAGAGGAGAGTCGCGGGGCCGTACTGCACGGACGTTTCGACGCTGAGCCCCTGTCCGACTTTGCCGTGATAGACGTAGAGCGGCTTGATCTTCGTCTTGCCCTGCGCGATTTTCGGATGGCACGGGCCGTCGTGTCCGAGGAGCACGATATCGTCGTCGAAGTCGAGCGCGTAGAGTTCGGAGAACGCGCCGCCGACGCCGAACGCGTCCATAATCTTCATGGCGAGGCAGTTTTTGACTTCATACTCGCCGGCGACGGGCACGTTGCGCGACGTGAGAATCGAGTTGCCGACGATCACCGACGCAATGAGATCGGAATAGCGTTCGTCGCCGAAACCGTTGTAGAAGTAGGCCATTGCGTCGAGGTCGTGCTGGGCGACGAATCGGTCGAGCGCGACGGACGTCTTAGCGGCGCGGCGGAGCTCGTGTTCCGAGCAGTCGGGCTGGACGTCGAACTGGTCCCGAATGAGCGCGACGCGGTCGTCGATCTCCGGTTCCGTTACTTCGACGCGGAGCGCGAGAATCTCGCCGAATTCGCGAATTTCAAAGTGCGGCCCGATTTGCGACTGCAAACGCGTGAGATCGGAATAGACGTCGAGCATGCCGTTGTAATAGTGCCCGACGAGCCCGACCCGGCTGGTACGCATAACGGAAGCGACGCGCGCCGCTTCGATCCAGTCGTCGAGCGCCGCGTCGACGAACGCGTCGCCGTCGAGCACGCCCGTAATCTGATGGAATTGCACGCCCGCGCGCAGAAACGCGTTCGCGATTTCCGGGACGCTGCACGCCTGGCAGTTGGCGAGCCATTCGCCGGTCATTTTCGTGCGGTCGCCGAGCGCGTTGAAGGTCGCGTAGTCGATTTTAGAGGTCGGCTGTAAGTTGAGTACGACGACCGGTTTCTTTAATTTCCGCACGACGGGCAGAACGGTCGACGAGAGCGCGTAGGTCGAGACGTAGAGAAAGACGAGCTGCACGTCTTCGCGCTGGAACGTATCCGCGGCGTCGCCCGCCTTTTGCGGATCGTCGATCAGCCCGACGTTGACGACGCGGACGCCGGGCCGCGCCAATTTGTCGGCCAAACGGTTCTGATATCCGACCAATCGGTCGTGAAGCCCTTCAAACTGCGGCCAGTACGTGTCGAGACCTATTCCGTAAAGCCCGACGGTTATTTCTGTTTTTGCGCTCATGATTTTGAAGTGATAGTTAAGGTCGCGTAAGGAAAAATGCGGCGCCAGAGAGAAAGCGCGGTCTACGCCGAACTGAACATAGCGCTTTCTTTTTTCGTATTATAGCGTTTTGGGAATCGCGCGTCGAGAAAGAAAAGATTTTTTTGAGGGAAGGGGGCGGCGGTTCCGGAGAGGGACGGCCGCCCGGCGGCGAGCGCGCTATTCGATAAAGAACGTCGCGTGCGGTATCTGACAGGAAAGATACGCCATCACGGCGATTTCCGCGATAAAAATCATGATAAAGATAAACTTGGGCGTCAATTTCAGAAGATTGGCGCGGAATCCCTCGTTGGGATCGTAGACGACGTTGGCGGGCAGGTCGCTGAGAAGGGCGGTTCGCTTTTCATTTTCAGGATCGTAGAAGAGGACCTCGAACGGCGCGTTCGCGATCTTATCGGGATCAAGCGTTTCGACTTTCGCGCTTACTGCGGCGCCGCTTTCCGCCGTTCCCTGATAGAGCGCGTACACGACCGGTTTGCCGTTGACGCGTTTTCCGGCGTCGCCCGTATTGACGACCGCGGAGCGAATCGCCGTTCCTTTTTTGAGGAGCTTATTTAACCGCAACCCTTTGCGAACGGGCGCGACGACGGCGAGCGCCAGTCCGAGCAGGCAAAAGATCGAGAGCGCGATAAAGGGAATAATCTGCCCGCCGAGCGAGCCGAATTTCGCGATCGAGGCGCCCTGCACGCGCAGGACGTCCTTTGTTCCGACGCGGCGTTCGACGACGGCGTCCGAACCCGCTCCGAAGCTGTGGAAGGAGTAGGAAACGCCGGTCGCGGCCGAGCCGTCGTTCGGCGAGGGGACCTCAAAGGTAATTCGCTGCACCTGACTGTCGTTGACGGAGACGCCGGCGCTTTCGCAGGAGACTATGGTTCCGCGGCCGTACGGTTCCCAGATTCCGCACGATTCGTAGATCGCCGCTCCAAGTCCGCCGACGCCGAAGAAAATGAGAAAGAATAAGCCGAAGAAGCACAGGAAGATCCAGCCGACCGTCGCGGACAGCGTCGAATTGAGCAGCAGCGACAGGGTAACGGGGAACCCGACCCGGCGCGGCGCGGCGGGGAAATCGGCGGGCGCCGCGTTGAGCTGCTCCGCGTCGAATAGCTCCGGCGCGAACGGGTTCTGGCTGACGGGCGGTTCCATACTGGATTTATCGGACATAATCTTCTTTCCGCAGGCGATTTGCGCTGTTGCGCGTTGTTTTTGCAAGACGCCGCAGATAATCGGCGCCCCATACTTGATACCTGACGTTTCAATGAAAATCAAGCTCTGTGAAGTTTCGACGCGCCAAAAATCCTCATTATTTTTTTTACCGGACGCGGAAACAGGAATTTCCGAAAAACGCGGACTTTCCGATAAGGAAACTTAAAAAAACGTCGGAATTTTTAAAAAATATATCTATTTTTTTGCAAAAGAACGTCCCCTTTTGTCTTTAGTTCTTAACGCAAATTTATTATAATGAAGTCGGAGTGGAGTTTAAGAACATTTGGCGCCCAACCGCCTGTTCTAAATTGGCTCATATCCAACCGCGTCGAGACGCATTTGCGGTTCCCGCCGTATTTCTTCTTTGAGCGTCGCAAGCCGTTGTGTCAGCCGTCCACGCCGAAGACTCGCGCTTGACTTCTTTGTCGTCGCCGCGAGTCATTCGTTGCCTCGCCAATCCCACCGTACTTTAAAGCGCCCCCAGAGCGTGTTGTTTAGGAGACGTTATGCGCAAAAATTATCCGGCACGAGTATTAGCGAAAGTTTTGTCTTTGCCGTCCAAGTCCGATAAGAAAGGATCCGTTCGAGCGAAAAACGAAGCGTCTTCACGAGCAAAGACGCGCGCGCCGCAGCTTGAACAGTTGGAAGAACGCGCGTTGCTCTCCGTTACCTCCGCGGAGTATGCGTCTATACGGGACGCTTATCCCGAATTTAATCTCCCTGAATCTCAGGAAGACGTCAATCTCATTGAAATAGCTTCCGCCGATCTTTCAGTCGCCAACTTAAAAGCGGCGATTCAAAGCGCCGCCGAAACGACTGCCGACGACTTGATCGTCCTTCGAACGACAGATACGGAGAATACGATCGCCTACGCCGCGTCTGGCGACGAAATTGAGATTGCAATCGACGCGTCGCAGTACGGCAAGCTCTCGATCGTGGGATTCGGATCAAAAGCGCTGACCGTCGACGCCAACGGACAGAGCCGCGTCGCGTCCATGACGGGGTCTAACGTTGGGCTGGGCAATCTGGTTTTAACCGGCGGGCAAACCACGGGATCTGGCGGGGGAATCTACCTTGGCAATAATTCTTCGCTCACGCTAGTGAACGCGACGGTGACAGGAAATACGGCGAAGAACGGGGGCGGAATCTATTCGAATACCGGTTCGACGCTTACGTTTTCCAATTCGACGGTGTCGAACAACGTCGCGTCGTCTTCTTCGTCGCCGAGTTATGGCGGCGGAATCTATCTGGTTGGCAGTTCTCTAACGGGATCCGACGTAACGGTATCGGGCAATACGGCGTCGACGTCTACTT
>CADACS010000030.1 GCA_902786505.1 uncultured Planctomycetota bacterium
GCTACAGCTGCGCGGGCCAGGTAATCGCCGCGGGCGAAGGGGTCGCCGAATTCCGGCCGGGCGATCTTGTCGCGTGCGCCGGCGTCGGGTACGCGTGCCACGCGGAAATCGTCGCCGTTCCGAAAAACCTATGCGTTAAGCTCAAGCGGGACGCCGACCTGCGCGCCGCCGCGTTCAATACGCTCGGCGCGATCGCCCTGCAGGGCGTCCGGCAGGCGGATCTGCGGCTTGGGGAAACGTGCGCCGTTATCGGGCTCGGGCTCGTCGGAACGCTCGCCGCGCTCCTGCTTAAAGCGAGCGGCGCGCGCGTCTTTGGGCTCGACGTCGATCCCGCCGCCGTCGAAAGGGCCCGTGCGCTCGGCGTCGCGGACGCAAGCTCCGTCGACGCGCCCGCCCTCGAAGAGAATATCCTGCTTCAAACGCGCGGACTCGGCGTCGACGCCGTCGTCGTCGCGGCGAGCTCGACGTCGCTCGACCCGATTAATCTCGCCGGCAGACTGGCGCGCAAAAAAGGAAAAGTCGTCGTGCTCGGCGACGTCCCGACCGGATTCGCGCGCAATCCCGACTACTACCCCAAAGAGCTCGAACTGCGCATGTCGCGCTCGTACGGGCCGGGCCGTTACGATCCCGAATACGAAGAGAACGGGCGCGACTATCCGCCCGAATACGTACGCTGGACCGAAAAGCGCAATATGGAAGCGTTTCAGGACCTGGTCTACTCCGGCGCGGTCGACGCGGGCGCGCTCGTCTCGCGCGTCTTTTCGCTCGACGACGCGCCCAAGGCGTACGACATGATACTCGAACGCAAAGAGCCGTTTTTGGGCCTGCTCGTCGATTACGGCCCGGCCCCGACCGGGGAAACGCCGAGTCCCAAACGCGCGGAGAGCGCCGAACCGGCCAAACGCGAGCCCGCCGACCGGCTGGGAATCGCGTTTATCGGCGCGGGCAGCTACGCGCAAGGAACGCTCATTCCGAATCTTCCGACCGATCTGAACGTTCGGCGCGTCGGGGTCGCGACGAGGTCGGGCGCGACGGCGCGACGCGTCGCCAATAAATTCGGATTCGACGTCGCGGCGTCGGACGCGCGCGAACTGATTCGCCGCGACGACGTCAACGCGGTCTTTATCGCCACGCGTCACGACTCGCACGCGCGCTACGCGCTCGAGGCGCTCGACGCGCGCCAAAACGTCTTTCTGGAAAAGCCGCTGTGCCTGACGTTAGAAGAATTTACCGCGCTGAAATCGGCGTACGAAAAGGCGGCCGCGGACCCGAACCCGCCCCGGCTCTGCCTCGGATTCAACCGGCGGTTCGCGCCGCTCGCGCTCGAACTCAAAAAGCGGCTGAGCGGCTTCGCGCCCATGTCGATCGTCTATCGCGTCGACGCGGGCGCGATTCCCAAAGAGAACTGGATTCAGAATCCGGAGATCGGGGGCGGCCGGATTCTCGGCGAAGTCTGCCATTTCGTCGACTTCTGCGCGTGGCTCGCGAATTCGGCGCCGGTCTCCGTCTACGCCGCAGCGCTCGACTCCGGCGCCGAAACTCAGGACACGGTCGCGGTTACGCTCAAATTCGCGAACGGCTCGCTCGCGAACGTCTGCTATTTCGCGAACGGCTCGACAAAGCCGTCCAAAGAGCGAATCGAAGTCTTTCAGTCGCGGCAAACGGCGGTCCTCGAAAACTTCTCCTCGCTGCAGATTTGCGGCCGCGAGAACTACCGCGCAAAGGCGTTCCAGAACAAAGGGCAGGCTGAAATGCTGAGCGCGTTTCTCGACTCGATTCGGCGCGGACTGCCCGGCCCCATACCGGCGGAAGAAATCTTTCAGAATACGCTCGCGACGTTCGCGATACTCGAATCGCTCGCGTCCGGGCGGGAAATTCCACTCGTCTAACGGAGCGCGCCATGACCGACCTTGCAGCCGAAGCGCGCGCCGCCGCGGAACAACTCTTCGCGTGGGCAAAAGACCGCAATTTCGAAGGATACGACCCATACGACGCGCTCAATAGCCCGATAGTCCGCGCGGCCGCGTTCGGAACGCGCTGGGGCAGGATCGCGTGGACGCAGCTCCTGCGCCGCTCGCCCGTCAATCTGCGGCCCCTGCTCGGAATTAAGCCGGGCGCGAATCCGAAAGCGCTCGGGCTCTTTCTCGAATCGAGCGTAAAACTTGGCGACAGAGCGGCCGCGGAATCGCTCGTCGACCGGCTCGCGGCGCTCCGGTCTCCAAACGCGCCCGGCGCCGCCTGGGGATATAACTTCCCGTGGCAGAACAGGTTCCAGCTCCTGCCGCGCCAGACCCCGACCGCGGTCAATACGGCGTTTATCGGGCACGCCCTGCTCGACTGTTACGACGCGTTCCAAACGCCTCGCGCGCTTGAACTTGCGCTCGCGACCGCCGATTTCTTTCTGGTCGCGCTCCGGCGCAAGCCGGACGAAGACGGCGCGTTCTGTTTCAGCTATACGCCGCTCGACGGCAACTACGTGCACAACGCCAACGTGCTGGCGGCGAGTCTCTTAGCGCGGCTCGCGGCGCGATATGGGGTCGAAAAGGCGCGCGAGCCCGCCCTGAACGCGCTCGAATATACGCTCCGCCGGCAGCGGCCCGACGGTTCGTGGTTCTACGCCGAACGCCAAGAGCAGCGCTGGATCGATTCGTTCCATACCGGATTCGTACTCGAAGCGCTGCGCCGGTTCCTGAATCTGGGCATGGCGGACGGCGCCGCCGGCGCGTACCGTAAAGGCGTCGAATTTTACGCGGAGAACTTCTTTCTAACCGACGGTACGCCAAAGTATTATTGCGACCGGCTCTATCCAGTCGATATTCACGCGCCCGCCGAGGCGGTCTGCTTCTTCTCCGGCGCCGGCCCAGAATACCGCGCGCTCGCCGACCGCGTTCTCCTATGGACGCTCCGCAATATGCGCGACGCCAGGACCGGCGTCTTTTACTACCGCAAATCGCGCTTATGGACGATTAAGACGCCCTATATGCGCTGGTCGCAGGCGTGGTCGCTCCGCGCGCTCGCCGAATATATCACGCAAACGAACGCCGAAAGGAGATCAGAATGAACGAGCAAGACGTTTACGACGCGATCGTTACGCGCCGCAGTACGAGAAACTATAAGCCGACGCCGGTCGAGCCGCAAAAGCTCGCGCGCATAATCGACGCGGGCCGGTACGCGCCGAGCGGCGGGAACAGCCAGACGAACCGCTTTTTCGTCGTGCAAAAGCAGGAGATTATCGCGGACTTAATTAAGCTCGTCGAAGAGGCGTTCTCGAAAATGGACGTCTACGACGGCATGTACCGCAGTCTGCGGAACTCGATTCTGCGCTCGAAAGAAGGGGGCTACCTCTTCTGCTATAACGCGCCCGTCCTCGTCGTCGTCGCCAATAAGAAAGATTACGGAAACAATATGGCCGACTGCGCCGTCGCCATCGAAAATATGATGGTCGAAGCGAACGCGCTCGATTTGGGCAGCTGCTGGATCAATCAGCTGCGCTGGCTCAACGAAGAGCCGACTCTGCTCGAATATATGCGCAAACTTGGGCTGCCGGAAGACGAACGCGTCTACGGCGCCGCGATCTTCGGATACCCCGCAACCGAAGACGGCAAACCGAACCGCGTCCCGCTCCCGAGAACGGGCGTCGACGTCGTCTATCTCTGATTCTCCCCGCCGCGCGGCGCCCGGTCTGCCGCGGACGCCGCGTCCTTCTGAGCAAGATTCTAAACTGTAAATACTAATAAAAAACTCTCGTAAAACGGTTCGCTGAAACCGAACGCTCAACGCCGCAGCGCCCGACCCGCAAGTCCGCGCGCGCCGCCGGTTATTCTTGAAACGAAAGGACTAAACGATGGAATTTCTCATGCACGATTACTTCTTCGCGTACGCCAACGTCAAAAAGATTCTCTGCGAAAACCTTAAAGAAAGCGCGCCGGAAATCGCCGCGGCGCTCGAGCGCGTTCCGGCGGACGAAAGCGGCAAAGCGGAGACGGAAGAGCAAAAGCCGCTCGAACAGATCGCGCGGGAGACGCGGGCTATTTGCTACGCGCTCTACGCCGGCTTCAATATGAGAATCGCCGACTTAAACCGAACGAAGGACTGCGTCTCCGCACACCTGATAAACTACGTTCTCGAAACGGCGGAAAAGAATCTGACCGGCGCGCTTGAACGGCTAACCGAACGTCCGATTACGGAAGCCGAATTCTCCGCGGTCCGCAAGGCCGTTTATGATATCGGCTTACGCGTCGCCAAAGGCAAATTATTCGATTAGAGCGCGGAAAAAAAGAACCCTCCGCGCGCCCAAAAATACGCGGAGGGTTATAGTTATGCCGCGACGCTCCGTTGCTGCGATTATTCCGTAAATCGCGCCAGAAACAAAGAGAACTACAGCTTCGGAATCTCCTTCGGGCGTACGCCGTCCGGGATGAAGTTGGCTATTAGATACAAACCGTCTTCTTCAAACATTGAATTGTGCATACGTCGCAATTCTTCGATTTCCTCTTTGTTAAAGTCTTTATCAGAAATAACAAACGGGGTCGAAAAACCAATTATGATTTGTTTGTTTAGGTCGAACAATCTATCTAACAAAGGACTAACAGAAGTGGTCATTTTACATCTTTCTAGGACACGTATTGACTGCTCGAAAAGAAGAGAACTGCAGCTTCGGAATCTCCTTCTGGCATATGCCGTCCGGGGGAGAAATAGCTATTGTATTCTAACAGTTTCTTCTTCGTGTTTCATCAAATCATTTGCCATTATTGCCGTCCTTCCAAAATGTGGCGACACGTCGCCACTTTTTGTCCCAAAGAGAGTGATACGCATATTGTATTCGTTCAAACGAAGTCGGTCAACTTTACAAAGCGAAAGAGCGCCGTATCCAAAACAGAGGACTGGAGAGAAAGACAACGTGAGAACAGATTCAAAGAAAGGAGTCTGTCCAACCCGAACAATCCGACTGCCACAGGATTAACAGAAGCTGTTGTTTGCGTATTTCGCGTTTTTAATCCTCAACCTCTTTTCGGACGTCTTCGTCTTCCTATTGTTTCAGCGTCCAATCTGGCGCGCAGCCGTGCGCCGGCGCGGTTTTTCGTTAAAAATCTCAAAATCTTCCTATTTTTTCTCAAGTAAATAATCGAAAAATTGATGAAATTTCGAACTTGAAAAGGCCGATTAGAGTCAAAATTATCGGGATATTATCGGCCAAAAAATGGGGATTGGCGGCAAGATAGATAAATAAGGAAATTTAAAAAGACGCGCGGGGCGCCCGGAAGCAGACGCGCCGCGGAATTAGGAAAGACGTTTTTATGACACAGTCTCGAACAGAATCGATTTTCGCCCGCCTCTTCGCTCCGCGCAAGAGCGGCGCGCGCTCGAACGCGCCCCGAACGCGCAAAATGGGCTTGGAACGTCTGGAAGACCGCGCCCTGCTGAGCGTCTCCGCCGCGGAATACGCCTCGATTCGCGATTCCTACGCCGAATTCAATCTGCCCGCGTCCGAAAGCGACGTCAATATAATCGAAATCGCCGCGTCGAAACTCTCCGTCGCGGCGCTCAAGTCGGCGCTCGACGAAGCGGGCGGCACGACGGCCGACGATCTGATCGTCGTGCGCACGACGTCGAAGAGCAATACGGTTACGTTCGCGAAAGCGTCCGATTCGATCTCCGTCGAGCTCGATTCCTCCATTTTCGGCAAGACGGCGATCGTCGCGCTCGGAACGAAGCCGCTAACGATCAACGCGAAAGGGCTCGCGCGCGCGATTACGGTCGCGACCGGGGAACTGTGTCTTGGAAATATCAATCTCGCCAACGGCGCGTCGGCGCAAAACGGGGGTCTCGTCTACAATAAAGACGTCCTCGTCATGAAAGACTGCGTTCTGACGGGCGGTTCCGTCTCCGGGGCCGGGCTGGGCGCGAATCTCTATTCGAGCGGAACGGCGGCCGCGTACGCGACGTCCTTTCAGGGCGCGAAGGGGGGCGCGAGCGTCTATTCGACCGGCGCGCTCGATCTGCGCGCATGCTCTGTCGCCGGAAACGAAGCGCAAGGGCTCTACGTCGAGTCCGACTTAACGACGCTCCTGTCCGGCTGTTCCGTTTCCGACAACGGGGGCCCCGGCGTCGAGAACAAATACGGCGCCGTTACGCTCGACGGATGCTCCGTCTCCGGGAACGCGGGCGCGGGCGTTCTCAATTCCGGCTCCGCGACAATAACCGGCTCCACAATCTCGGGCAACGCCGGGCCGGGCGTCGTCAACCGCTCGTTCCTCTCGAACGCGACTCCCTTCTCCGCCGTACTGAACGTCGCGCTCAGTAAGATCGTCGGGAACGCCGCGGAAAAGGGCGCCGGAATCTATAACCTCGCCGGCTCGCTCTCGCTCTCGAACTGCGAACTGTCGCAAAACGCCGCCGAAACGGACGGGGGCGCGCTCTACTGCGAGCGCCTGCAGGGTTACGCCAATACGAGCCTGGTCGTAAACTGCACCGTCGCCGGCAATACCGCGGGCAGGTACGGCGGGGGCGTCTATTTTGAACCGTCGTTCGGAACCTCGATTATCAACTCGATTCTCGCGCTCAACTACGCCGGCGAGCGCGACGTCAATATTTCCGGAACGGCGGTCCCGCGCAACAGTCTCGTCGGAACCTCCCCGAACTTTATCGTCGCGCCCGTCTACGATTACGCGGCAGGAAAGCTCGTCAACTGCGATTCGATCGACCTGCGAATCGGCGCCGACAGCCCCGCGATCAATATTGGCGACAACGCGCGCGTCGCAGACGGCGCCCTTGATCTCGCCGGAAACGGCCGCAAATACGGCAAAGCGGTCGACGCGGGCGCTTACGAATACCGCGGATCCGGAACCGCGTCCGTTACGCCCGCGTACGTCGTTACCACGCTCGACGATTCGTTCGATCCAAGCGACGGCGCGACGTCCCTGCGCGAGGCCGTCTATTACGCGAACGACCCAAGCAAAACGATTACTTTCGCCGCGAAGCTTTCGGGAACCGTTACCCTCAAGGCGCAGCTTGTCGCCGCGGCCGATATCAGAATCGACGGCGGCGGCCGCGTCGCGCTCGACGCCCAGAATCAATCGCGCGTTATTCTCGCCGAAGCGCCGCTGACGCTTGCCGGAATTTCGCTCGTCAACGGGGCGTCGACGGAAAACGGGGGCGTAATCTACGCCAAAGACGCGCTGACTATTGCCAATTCGACGGTCTCCGGGGGCGCGTGCGGCGCCGCAGGATTCGGCGGCCTGATCTACGCGGCGGGCGACTTTACCGCCGCCAACTCCGAATTCGCGCAAACGGCCGCGGGAGACGCGCTCTATCTCCTCGGAACGTCCGCAATTACGAATTCGTCCGTTCACAACGCCGCGAAAGACGGAATCTATTCCGCAGGCGCGCTTACTCTCGTCGGAACCGACGTTTACGCCAACGCCGGGCGCGGCGCCGTCAACGACTACGGAACCGTCGCGCTCACCGACTCCAAGCTGTACGAAAACGCGGGCGCAGGGCTCTATAATATCGGCTCGGCGACTCTCAATCGGAGCGCCGTCGAAAAGAACGGCAATTCCGGGATTGTCAACTGGAGCGCCGAGGCCGGCTCGGCGATCTTTACGGCGTCCGTCCTCGCGAAAGACAGCGTTATACGCGGGAATAAAGCGGCGTCCGGCGCGGGAATCTATAACCGGTACGGGCGCGTCGAACTCGTCGACTGCGCGCTCAGCGCCAATGTGGCGACGGCGTCGGGCGGCGCGGTCTATACGGCGACGGCGACGGGCGGAAGCAACGCGCTCATACTCAAAAACACGACGGTCGCGGGCAATATTGCGGGCAAAAACGGGGGCGGAATCGCCTCGTCGAGCTCCGCGTCCCTGCTCGCGCTCTATAACGCGATTGTAGCGCAGAATTTAACGGGCGACGTCGATTCGAATATTTCCGGGGAAGCGTCGATCTCGTCCGGCTCCTTTATCGGCGGGAACCCCGGCTTTGTCGCCGCGCCCGTCTTCGACTTCGCCAAAAAGACGCTCAAGAACGGCGACGCGCTCGATCTGCGCCTGGCGTCGAACGGCGCCGCGCTCAATACCGGGCTCAACGCGAACGTCGACGCGGACAATACGACCGACCTCTCGGGCGGCGCGCGCGTCTACGGGTCCGCCGTCGATCCCGGCGCCTACGAATACCGCGGAACCGGCGAAGTCGCGCCCGCGCCCGTCTATACCGTCGACACGCTGACCGATTCGTTCGATCTGAAAGACGGAAAGACGTCGCTCCGCGAAGCGCTCTATTTCGCCAACGGCGACGGCGCGACTATTTCCTTCTCGTCGAAACTCTCCGGAACAATTAAACTTACCTCGCAGCTCGCCGCCACGGCGAACGTTACCGTCGACGGGCGCGGAAAGATTACAATCAGCGGTCAGGGCAAGACGCGCGCGTTCCTCAACGAGGCGAACGTTACCCTCAAAGATATCGTCCTCACGCAGGGCAAGACGGCGTCGCTCGGCGCGGTCGTCTATAATTCCGGAACCCTGACGCTGCGCGGCGCGACCGTCTCGGCCGGCTCCGCGTCGGCGGCGGAACCGAACGGGAACGTCTACTCGGTCGGCAGATTAAACGTCTACGATTCCCAGATAACCAAGTCGGCCAACTGCGCGGGCCTGTATTCTGTCGGAACGACCGTCGCGTCGAACAGCTCCTTTAACGGGAACGCGTCCTACGGGCTCTATCTCGTTGGAACCGCTAAATTTACCGACTGCGTTATTGAGGACAACGCCGCTTCCGGCGTGTACAACGCGTACGGCGCGCTCGAATTCAAACGCGTCTCCCTGTCGAAGAACGCGGGCGCGGGTCTGAGCAATTTAGGGTCCGCCACGCTCACAAACTGCTCTGTCGAGAACAATCAGAATTCCGGGCTCGTCAATCTCAACGTCGCGTACTCGAACGCGTCGGGCTTTTCGGGCTCGCTGCGCGTCTATGTCTCGACAATTAAAGGAAATACGTCGTCGGACGTCGGAGGCGGCGTCTATAACAACGGCGGATTCCTCGAACTCGACAACAGCGAGATTTCCGCGAATACGGCGGCCAATTACGGGGGCGGCGTCTATAACGCGTTCGCGGAGAACTGCCTCAATAAGACGAATATCGTCAACTGCACAATCGCGGGCAACTCCGCGGGCGTACAGGGGGGCGGCGTCTATAACGCGTCGAACTCGTTCATACTCAGGCTGTACAATACGGTCGCGGCGCGCAACTACTCCGCGACCCCGAACGCGAACGTCGAAGGCTTCGTCGAGGAAGCGGTCCGCTGCATTCTGTCGGGGAATCCCGCGTTTGCCGTCGCGCCCGTCTTTGACGACGATGGAAAGATCAAGAACGCGGCCGAGCTCGATTTAAGGCTCACCGAAAGGAGCGTCGCGCTCGATTATGGCGACAACGAGTATATCGTCGGAACGGTCGACCGCGACGGAAACGGCCGCGTCTTTAACGGAACCGTCGACGTCGGAGCCTACGAATTCTACGTCGAGGGCTCCACTCAGGTTACGACCCTCGACGACTCGTTCGATCTCAACGACGACAAAATCTCGCTCCGGGAAGCGATCTATTTCGCGCAGGACGGCGATTCGATTACGTTCCGCGACGGGCTCGCCGGAACAATTACGCTCGCGTCCTCGCTCGAACTGTCCGCAAACGTCGCCGTTATCGGCAACGGCGCGGTTATCCTCGACGGGGGCGGCGCGGTCCAGATACTCCGAACGTCCGGCGACGTTGCGATATACGACCTGACGTTCGCCAACGGTTCCGCCGCAGGGCCAGGCGGCGCGATCTATAACGGCGGCGATCTCGCGCTTTACGGCTGCAATTTCAGCGGGAACGCCGCCGCGAACGGGGGCGCTGTCTACAATAAGTCGGGCGCGACGCTAACGATTGAAAACGCGTCGTTTAAGAGCAATTCCGCGCGCTCGTTCGGGGGCGCGATTCAGAACGCGGGCGCGCTCTTCGCGACGAACGCGCTCTTTTCGCGAAACTCCGCGACGGAAAACGGGGGCGCGATCTACAATTCCGGGAACGCGATTCTCGTCGGCGCCGCGATTGTCGATTCGAAGTCGGGCTATTACGGGGGCGGCGTCTATTCGTCGACGGGAACCTTTACGCTCATTAACGCGACCGTCGCGCGGAACGAGTCGAACCGGGGCGGCGGATTCTACTTAAATTCCGGAAAAGCCGTTCTTTACAACGACATTATCGCGCTCAATTCGAGCGACTATTCCGGCGCAGCGTCCCGAACGACGGCCCTCTGCGTCCTCTCGTCGGCCGAGTTCGCCAATCCCGATAAGAACTACCTTTACGACGAAACGCTTCCCCTGTTCGTCAACGCGCAGGTCGGAAATTACCGGCTCGCCGCAGGTTCGCAGGCCGCCGACTTGGGCGACGCGGCGCTCGCGCGCGACGCCGGTCTGGGCGCCTACGCGACCGACCTGGCGAACGTTCCGCGCTATATCGGAACGTCGATCGATCTGGGCGCTTACGAAAGCGTCGGAAACGCGGATATCTTTGTGCAGGAGAACTGCGCGTTTGAGCTCAAAGCGGACGTTGGCGCGGGCGGCAAGGTCTACTGGGATCTTTCGGGAACGGGGACCGGCGCGTTCGAGCAAACGGGCGCGGACGTCTGGATTTCCGCGTCGGACCGCGGCTTTGGGCCCGGCTGCTACTATCTGCGCTCGAAGGTCGTTCCGAAATCGGGCGCCGCCGTCGAAAAGACGTACGTGCTGCGTGTCGCGCCCGTTCTGCCGACGCTTGAAATCGAGTCGGTTCCGAGCGTCTTTGACGAAGTCGCGCTCTTCTCCGTAAAGGCGCGGTTCCACGCGACCGTTCCGGAACATTCGTGGCGCGTCGATTGGGGGAACGGCGCCTCGACGGAGCTCTTCGACGATTCCTTTATCGCGTCTTACTTCTATGAGACAAGCGCTTACGACCGAACGTATACGGTCGGTCTGACGCTCGTGGGCGCGGACGGATACGACGAATACGCGTTCCAGCTCGGGCTCGTTTCGATTCCCGGCGTGGGAACGCCCGACGCCGCGCCGGCGGCCGGCGCCCTGCTCGACGAAGCGCTCGCCGACGCCGAATTTGCGCAAAACGCGCTCCTCGACGCCGCGTTCGCCGGGCCGCTCCCGGCGCGCCAAGCCGCGGACATGTTCGGCGACGCGCCCTTTGTCTCCGCGAAGAGAGGCCCGAAGCTCGCCGCGCTCGATTCGGTTCTGCGCGAGCTCGCGGAAGAGGATTACGCCGAATTCTGACCCGCGCGGCTCCCCGCCGCAAAATGAAAAAACGCCGCGTTCGCTTTGACGCAAACGCGGCGTTTTCTTTTCGTTCGCTCGGAACGGACGCTACCACGTGCTCTCCATGAGCCCGACGATCTGCTCGGCGAGCGTGTCGATCGCTTCCTGCTGCGCCGTCTCGGTCGACTGGCCCATTTCCGGCACGAGAAAACTCTGAGAAATCAGCTTGACGCCGTCGTTGGGATTGCGCGCGTTCCCCGCGAGAATCGACGTGTTCGTCGACTGCACGCCGCGCACGTCGGTCCACACGGCTTCGGCGGTCAGGCAAACGCGCTTCTCGCGCGTGTCGTCGTACCGGTTGAGCGCCGCGACCTGCTGCGCTTCGCCCGTAAGCCTGACGGTGAGAATGGAGTCGGTCTTCTTATACGTTCCAATCCGGTACGGCGTCTGCTCGCAAATCTTTTTAATAATCGCTTCGGTGAGCCGTTCGCTAAAATCGTAGCGGTATGTGTTCGCTTCGACCATGGGAACGTAGACCGTCTTAATCCCGGTATCGTACAGGCCGTAGGGCCCGATCTGATACCCGCCCGTACAGGCGCAGCCGGCGCAAAAGACTGCCGACAATAGAGCGAGCGCCGCGGCGCACAGGAGCGCGCGGGGACGCAAATTTCGGCGGCGTATAAAGTTGCGAGTCGTCATGGAATGTCAGTCCGCGGTTGAATTTTCGCCTAGTGGAGCTGCTGCCGGTTTCTTTCGGGGGATTCGGCGAGTTTCGCCGGGCCGGAATCGGCGCCGGGTTCGTCGGCGCTCTTGCCGATGGCGTCGAGCGACTCGTCGCGGCGCGCGATCTTTTCGAGATCCGCGCTTGGACGCTCTTCGAAATACTCGTTTTTGGATTTCGGCAGGAACGGCATGACGGGCCTGACCCACGAAAGCTGATCGACTTCGGCGGGCTTATCGGCGATCTCGCCGTACCGGCGCGCGCCCTCGACGGCGTACTCGGTATTCGGATACTCTTTGACCAGACGGTTATAGTAGCTTCGGGACGACGCGAAGTTGCCGCGCTTCTCGTAGTATTTCCCGAGCTCGTAGAGCCGGTGCGCCTGCTCCTCTTTGATATTTTCGAGCTCTTCGTAGGCGACGTCCAAATTGCCGCGCCCGCTCTTAATAATCGCTTCGGCGATCTGGCGCGCCTCGTTGAGCGGCGCGTCGTCGTAGAATACGCCCTGATACGATTTATGAAGCGCGATCATGGCCAGACGGCTCGCGTCTTCGGCGTGCCGGTTACCAGGATAGAATTCGTAAAGCTGCTTGTAGTATCGCGCCGCCACTTCATACGAGCCGTCCCCCTGAACGACCCCGCGCCGCATATACGCGTTGGCGAGCGCGAAGAGCGCGTCGGGAGCCAGGCCGCCGTCGCTCGCGTCGTTCAAAAAGATCGCGCTGAACGCCTTTTCCGCGCCGTCGAACGCGCTGTACATCGACATGTGTCTTACCGTAACGTTCATGTTCGGGCCGGACGACTCTTCGGAGCGCTTGACCCAATAAGTTCCGATATAGAACAGGCGCTTCATCGCCGTATTCTTATAGATCGAATTCGGATAGGTCGACACGAGCGCTCTATAGCACGACAGCGCGTTCGGGAAGTCGCGATAGAAGAACCAGCATTCGCCCGCGTAAAAGACGCCGTCCTCTTCAATGAGCGTGCCCCGTTTGGGAATCGCGTACGGATGCTTTTTCGAATAGTCCGGTTTGGAAATCGGGCCGGGCCAGCGTTTGGCGGCGCGTTCGTAGAGCCGCGCGGCGTCGCGCAGACAGGTCTTATCGCGCGTCTCGGAATATTCTTTCTGCTTCTGGCACGCCTGACGCATAAATTCGAGCGCGGCGCGTTCGTCCGGGCCCATGCCGAGCCAATCGCGGAGCCGGTTGATCGACGGCGCGTACTTCGCCCAGTTAATCGGAGTCGGCTCTTCCTCTTCCCAGTCGTAGAGATCGCGGGTCGCCTCCCCGTTCTCTTCGAGCATCGGCTGAATCGACTCGAACGTAACCGTATCGATCATATCGTTCTTTTCGCCGGTCTTTTTGCTCGACTCCATCTGGCGAATCGACGCTTCGTCGACCTTAATGCGGTCGAACGCGTCGCACTCGGTCTCTTCGAGCGGCTGCAGATATTTTTTCGTTCCTTTCGACTCCTCGCGCTTTTTGGCCTTCTTTTCGCGGAGCCATTCGTTGAAGTTGTCGTCGAGTTCGCGTTCGGTCTTTTCGCGTTCGGAGAGCGATTCGCGGTTCGGGATCGGGCTGAAGTCGGTCTTGTCGTCGATCGCCTCGTACTGCCCGCTCGGTTCCGGAACGCCGATTCCGTTCGAGACGAAATCGGCAAGTTCGCTTGATTCCGGGGGCGCGAGCGGATCGTCGGCCGTCGGGAACTGCCCGTTCGCCGCGGGCGCGTCCTGACCGCGAGTCAAGTAAGACGCTTTCGCTTCGCCGGCGGGAGCCTGCCGCGGAGCGGTTTGCGGCGTCTCTTTCGCTTGGCCGCGGTAGTAGTAGGGCGCGTACGCCGCGTAGGCGCCGGGCGCGTAAATATAGGTTCCGGGCGCGCCTTCGGGCACAATATAGACGGTTTCGGGCACAGGAGGCGGGGGCGGGCAGCAGGGCTCGTCGTCGTAGATCCAGAGCGCGCAGCCGCCGACGCTCAGCGAGAGCATGGCTAACGAGAGAGCGCACGCGCGCGACGCAAAAGAACGCGCGCGCATAAAATTCGCGAGTCTTCGATAAGGCATTGGGACTTCCTGTCCGGCTAATCCGTACGGATCTGTGCGTCGGCTTCCCGCGACGCGGTTATTGCTGTAAAGCGGCCTTCGGTTCGTTCTCGGCCGCCGATAAGTCTTTCTGATACGCCGCGCCCGACGGCCGAAACGTTTTCGGATCGGAGAGCGCGAACGGCAAATAGTCGAGCGAGCGCGGCCGGCGCCGCAAGACGCGCGGCACATAGACGTTCGCCAACTTCCGATACGCGTCGCGCGCCGTCTGCGGAAACGCGTCGAAGGGCGCGAGCGCGGTTTCGTCGAGCGCCTGGAACGCGTCGCGAATCTTCGCTTCCCGTTCGAGCCGGTCGATCGAGGAGAGCCCTGCGACCTCCTCTTCGAGCGCGCGCCGCCACGTTTCGAGCGTGCGCGCGATCCGGAGCGTTTCCTCCGAGCCGGCAAGCGCCGCGTCGAACAGTTTGAGCGCGCCGATCGTCGTCGGCGTAAGCTGCGAAAAGCGCCCTTCCGCGCGGCAGCGCGAGCAGATCACGCCCCCGGAATCCGCGTCGAAATAGACGCGCCGGGCAAGGTTCGTCACCTGATCGAGCGGCAGCTTCTCGCCGCAGTTCACGCAGGCGCGCACGGACGGAAATTCGCCCGCCGATTTCAGGAGCCCGGCCTCGTAATAGGCCAGCCGCGCGGCGACGTTCCCGCCTTCCTGAAGGCGTTCGAGCGTCGCGTCGGCGAGCGTCCAGAGATCGGGAAACGGCTCGTAATCCTGCGTCGCGAAATCGAGCGTCTCGGCCACGTAGTAGCCCGCGTAGAGACCGCGGAAGTTACGCTGCGTCGGCCGAAACCGGCGCCGAAGCTTCGCCTCAGTAAAGAGGTCGAGCGCGTCGGAATTTTTGCGTATAAAAGATAACCGAATCGAGGCAAGTAAGTCAAGAGAAGTTTCAAACGGATTCTTGAGCCGCCTCGCCCCTTTCGCTATTCCGCGCACTTTACCCATTTCCCGCGTAAAGACGTTCAGGATCAGGCTCGATTCGCTGTAATCTACGCTCTTGACGACCAAAGCGTCGACTTTTTCCAGACTCATGAGAAATCCGATCCGGTCTTGGGGTTCAAGTAAAGCTGCGGGCCGGGGACGAACGGCCGCTCCGGCGTATTATGACGAATATAGCGAACGGCGTCAAACCGTTTCAAAAGGGAATCGCGAACGGGGCCGGGAAAATGGGAAAATCGGGGAAAAATAGAAATAAACCCTTGACCGTTTTGGATTCGTTATTAGAATACAAGAGTCGTTTGCGGTTGGTTTTTCCGGCGGCAAGCGTGCACGGTGGGAGTAGCTCAGTTGGATCAGAGCATCGGATTGTGGCTCCGAAGGTCGAGGGTTCGAGCCCCTTCTCCCACCTCTTAAAAAAGCCGAAGCGGGTTTTCTCCTTTCCCCCGCTTCGGCTTTTCTTATTTTCCGCCGCCTAGAACGCCGCGCGGTCCCGCGTTACGCCTTCCAGAGCGAATGCAGATTGCAGTAGGCGTAGACGTCGACGAGCTCGTCGCCCTCTTCGAGAGTAAACTCCGCCTTGGGGGGCGTTTCCGGCTCCAACGTGCAAATCGCGACGCCGCGCTTGGTCTTAATGGCGATCCATTCGATATAGTGCGCGGGCGTCATCGGATGCTCGACGCTTCCGACCGTAACGGCGACCTTGTTCCCGTCGACCGCGGCGACCGGCACATGCTTTTCGACGGCCGCGTCGGTCGTGCCCGGGATTACTTCCGTCATCGGCTCGGCGCCGAAAGCGGTCTGCGAGCCGGCGTTGAGGAGCGCCACGGCCAGCTCGCCGGACGCGCTCTTATAGAGTTTGAGTTCCATGATTTCGTTTCCTTAAACGCGCGAACTGCGCCGAGAATCGGAACGCGCCCCCCGCGAGCGTGCGAAAGGCGCGCCTGTTCTCAACGCGGCGCCGATCAGTAGTTCTCTTCGCACAGTTCGAAGTACGATTGCGGATGCGCGCAGACGGGGCAAATCTGAGGCGCTTTCGTACCGACGACAATGTGCCCGCAGTTGCGGCATTCCCAGACTTTGACTTCGCTCTTCTCGAAGACCTGCGCGGTCTCGACATTCTTGAGGAGCGCGCGATAGCGTTCTTCGTGACGTTTCTCGATCGCGGCGACGGCGCGGAACTTCGCGGCCAGATCGGCGAATCCCTCTTCTTCGGCGGTCTTGGCGAAGCCTTCGTACATATCGGTCCATTCGAAGTTTTCGCCGTCGGCGGCGGCGGCGAGATTCGCGGCCGTGTCGCCAATGCCGCCGAGTTCCTTGAACCACATCTTGGCGTGCTCTTTTTCATTGTCGGCGGTCTTCAGAAAGATCGCGGCGATCTGCTCGAATCCTTCTTTCTTCGCCTTGGACGCGAAGTACGTGTACTTATTGCGCGCCTGCGATTCGCCGGCAAACGCGGCTTCGAGGTTCTTTTCCGTTTGAGTTCCGGCGTAACGGTTCGTTTCGGCCATAATAAATTCTCCTAAACCGTCGCGAATTAACGCGACTTCTATTCGCGAACCGGCGGTTCGCAGGACATGGACGCGGTTCGGGACCGCTCCCCGACGGGGTTAGTCGGCGGCGTCGAAAAGTACTTCGAGACAAGCGCCGCCGACGGCAAATTGGCGGCGCGTTCCCTCAGCCCCTTGCGCGCGGACTGAGCGCGGGAACGGACCGCCCCATAAGAAAGGCGAAGAGACGCGGCGCGTCTTTCCGCGGTTACTGCAGTTCAATTTGGGTCGCGACGAGGCTCTTGCCGCAATAGCGTTCGCGAAGCTTCGGCTTCTCGATCTTGCCGGTCGGATTGCGCGGAACTTCGGCGAAGATGAACTTCTTCGGGCGCTTATAGCGCGGGAGCGCGACGCAGAAGTTCACGAGGTCTTCTTCCGTAGTCGTACAGCCCGGCTTGAGCTCGACGACGGCGGCGGCGATTTCGCCCAGACGCGGGTCGGGCAGGCCGATAACGGCGACGTCTTTAATATCGTTATGGCTGCGCAGAAAATCTTCGATCTGAACCGGATAGAGGTTCTCGCCGCCCGTTATAATGACGTCCTTTTTGCGGTCGACCAGGAAATAGAATCCGTCTTCGTCCTGCATCGCCATGTCGCCGGTATAGAGCCAGCCGTCCGGACCGAGCGTCGCGGCGGTCGCTTCCGGATCGTGGTAATATTCGCGCATAACGCCGGGCCCTTTGACCGCGAGCTCGCCGACTTCGCCGCGCGGCACGTCGTTCCGGTCCGGATCGACGATTCGGACCTGCCAGCGATATCCGGGCACGCCGATCGCGCCCACCTTGTGGATATTGTCGAGCCCCAAATGGACGCATCCGGGCCCGGTCGATTCGCTCAGGCCGTAGTTCGTATCGTAGCTGTGGAGCGGGAAGACGGCCTTCCACCGTTTAATGAGGCTCGGCGGGACCGGCTGCGCGCCGATATGCATGAGCCGCCACTGCTCCAGAACGTATTCGCTCAGATCGACCTGCTTCGACTCGATCGCGTCGAGAATATCCTGAGCCCACGGAACGAGCAGCCAGACGATCGTGCAGCGTTCCTCGGAGACCGCGTGCAGAATCGTTTGCGGCTTAACGCCTTTGAGCAGAACGGCTTTCCCGCCGACCAGAAAACTCCCGAACCAGTGCATCTTCGCGCCCGTATGATAGAGCGGAGGTATGCACAGAAAGACGTCGGCGCGCGTCTGTTTGTGATGATTCTGCTCCGTAAAGCACGAGGACGTCAGACTGCGGTGCGGATGAAGAATCGCTTTGGGGAACCCGGTCGTGCCGGACGAGAAATAGATCGCCGCTTCGTCGTCGCACGTCAGTTTGACGTCCGGCGTTTGAGACGAGCAGTAGCTCGTGAGCACATGGAACGGTTCGGCGAACGACGGGCAGTTCTCGCCCAGGAAGAATAGCCCGCGAACGCGCGGAATCTGATCGGCGATCGCTTCCATGCGGCCAATGAATTCAGGGCCGAAGACGAGGAAATCGACGTCCGCGAGCCCGACGCAGTATTTGATTTCGTCGGACGCGTACCGGAAATTGAGCGGCACGGCGACCCCGCCCGCCTTCAGCGCGCCGAAGTAGACCGGGAGCCATTCGAGGCAGTTCATGAGCAGAATACCGACCTTGTCGCCCTTTTTAAGGCCGCGGCTGAGCAGGAGATTCGCGAACCGGTTCGCGAGCGCGTTGAACTGCGACCAGGTCGTCGACCGGCGGTGGCCGGACGGCGCGCATTTCGACGGCTGAACGAGATCGAAATCTTTCCAGGTAATACGCCGGGATTCGTCCACCTCGGGATTGATCTCAACGAGACAAACGTCCGACCCGTACAGGAGCGCGTTGCGCTCCAGAATTTCGGTGATCGGCGTAGTTTCTTCAATCGGGGGAAGATTCGGCGTGTTTGGCATAATATAAACCTCTGTAATATGTTACGGCGGAGTCTGGGCGCGCCGCGTTTGCGCGCGGCGTCGGGTTGTGAAAATCAATGGCGGTCGCGAATAGCCGCGACTCCGAATAAGTTCCAGATAATTATAGAACGCCGCGTCCGATTTTCAACCCCCGCGAACGCGGTCCGCGACGACTTGACGGACGCTTAAACGGGCTCTAAAATCAGAGCTAATCGGACGGCGATTTCCGCACGGCCGGTTCCCGACTCGATTCGCAGAGACTCACGGTATGTCAACTCAAACGAAAACCAACGCCACGCGCCTGCTGGAAGCGGCGGGCGTGCCCTTTACGACCTTGGAATACGAGGTCGACGAATCCGATCTCTCCGGCATGCACATCGCCGCGCAGCTGAATCTGCCCCCGGAACAGATCTTTAAGACGCTCGTGCTCATGGAAGAGGGCAAAAAGAAAGAGTGCCTCGTCTGCTGTATTCCGACGCGCGACGAACTCGATCTGAAAAAGGTAGCGCGCGCGTTCGGGGTCAAAAAGTGCGATCTCATCCCGATGAAGGATCTCAAAGACCTGACGGGCTATATACGCGGCGGATGCTCGCCCGTCGGCATGAAGAAGAAGTACCCGACGATCTTCGACGAAACGGCGATTCTTTTCGATAAGATTTACGTCAGCGCCGGTATGCGCGGCATGCAGATCGTTATTGAGCCCAACGCGCTCATGAATTTCGTTGAAGCGAAAACCGCCGATTTGGTTAAATAGACGGCGCCCGCGACGGCGACGCCATAAATCAGAACACGCGCCGTCAAAAAAAGAACGTCTGAAAATTAAAGCGATGCGGCGCCAGCCGCGAGGCGTCACTCCGCCGAAGGCGGAAAGCCGCCCCCATTGGGGGCGGACGCCAAAACCCAGCCGCCGCGACGCGATAAAAGAACCCGCGACGCCCACCCGCCCGCAGGGCGTGAGCCGCCGGCGCCGCCGGCGGACGCCATAAATCAGAACACGCGCCGTCAAAAAAGAACGTCCGAAAAAAAACGCAACGACGGCCGCAACCATTCGTTGGGCCGCGTACGCGCCCCGCGGGCGCAACCGGCCGCGACGGCCGGTCTAACCCACGCGCAATAACCCGCCGCGCCCGCGACGGCGCGGGACCCGGTTCGCGCGACCGCGCGGAACTGCGGTAACCGCTCCCGTTGGTCGCTTGCCGTTCACGGCGCTCCGCGCCCGCGGGCGCAACCGGCCGCGGCGGCCGGTCTAACCCACGCGCAATAACCCGCCGCGCAGACGGCCGCCGCAACGCGCAAGGCCGCGCACGCGCCCGTCAGGGCGCCCAGCCGGACGAACGTCCGGTTCGCGCGGCGTATCGCGGCGCCAAAGAGAATAACCCGCCGCAACGCCCCCGCAGCGGAGCCCGGCTCGCGCCGCCGTCGGTCGTTTGAGCCGAACTGCCGGCAGGGTGACTGAAAAGGTGACTGATCGGGTGACTGATATTCATAACATGCCGATAATACAGTAAATAGAAAAACAGCGGCAGGGTGACTGATAAGGTGACTGATATTCATAACATACTGATAATATGAGAAATAGAAAAACGGCAGGGGGGTGAATGATAAGGTGAAAGAAAACTCCCCCAGCGTGTTTTTGGAGTTATAACCGTTTGAGAATTATATAACGAAGCGGTTATAAAGAATAACGGCGAGGCGGCAAACGATCGCAGCAGGAACGCCGCCGGTTATTATTTTATTTTTTCGGGCGGGTTCATATTTAAGGCGTCCGCCGCCATCGGCGGCGGCTCACGCCCTTCGGGCGGGATAACGCGCCGCGGATTCGATTGCGCGGCGCCGGGCCCAATTAAGGCGTCCGCCGCCATCGGCGGCGGCTCACGCCCTTCGGGCGGGATAACGCGCCGCGAATTCGATTGCGCGTCGCCGGGCCCAATTAAGGCGTCCGCCCCCAATGGGGGCGGCTTTCCGCCTTCGGCGGAGTGACGCCTCGCGGCTTACGCCGCTTCGCCGTCAAACAAACGCAACGGCAAGCGACCAACGGGAGCGGTTACCGAAGTTCCGCGCGGAAGCGCGAACCGCCCGTCCGGCGAGGACCGCTAATTTCATTAACTTATATCAAGGACATTATCATGCTGAAACACCGAACGTTATCGATTATTTCTCGCTCAGGCGTCCTTGCCGCGCTGAGCATTCTCTTCTGCGTTCCGCTTTTTGCGCAGGATTATTCCTACTACGCATATAAGCAAAACAAAGAAGCGTACTCCCAGCCCTTATCGGTCCTTTTGGAAAACGCGCGTCAGGACCTGAAAATTGAGATCGTCTGCGATAAAAACGTGGACCCTTTCCTCAACCAAACGGTCCCCATGGCCCCTTGGAAATTCTGGGACGATCCGGAGCTCCGTCTCGCGTATATCCTTGCCCCGCTGGATTTAACATTTGAGAAGACCGGCGAGCGTTCCTACCGCGTCTTCGAACCCTGGTATCAAAACCGCCCGGAATCAGAAGGCGCCGCCCACTTACAGCGCCTGCTCGCCCGTTTCCCTGACAAAGAAACCTGGGAAACAAGAAAAGCGGCTCTCCGCGCCAGCCTGCTCGAAAAACTCAATCTCTCTCCCATGCCGCCCAAGACCGACAGCGAGCCGATCTATACGGAAAAACGTTCGTACGACGGCTATACGGTCGAGAACGTCGCGCTGGAAATTATTCCCGGCTACTGGCTCTCCGGCTCGCTCTATCGCCCGACCGAAGGCCAAGCGCCGTATCCGGTAATCGCCTCCCCTCACGGCCATCTCGACGTCGGACGACTCGACCCGAACAACCAATATCGGGCGGCGACCCTCGCGCGCATGGGCGCGATCGTCTTTTCCTACAGTATGTTCGCATGGATCGAAGACGAAACTCCGCTCAAACGCGCCGACCACCGCAATCCGATTTCCGGAACAATGCAGACGCTCAGTTCAATTCGCGTTCTCGACTTCCTAACGGCGCTCCCGGACGCGGACGCGTCGCGCGTCGGTATGACCGCATGCTCCGGCGGCGGCACCCAGACCTTCCTGGCGACCGCGCTCGACGACCGCGTAACCGTTCCGGTTCCGGTCGTTATGGTTTCGTCGTACTTCTTCGGCGGCTGCCCGTGCGAAAGCGGACTCCCGATCCATACGGTCGAGGGCGGAACCTGCAACGCCGAGATCGCCGCTATGGCCGCGCCGCGACCCATGCTGCTCGTCTCGGACACGCAGGACTGGACGAAAAACACGCCCGACGTCGAATATCCTTATATCAAAAAGATATACGAATACTACGGCGCGGGCGACAAGCTCGAAAACGTTCATCTCGACGAGCCGCACCGGCACCCCGCGTCTGGCAAGCTGCCAGGCGCACTCGCTGCCGGCGAGTCCCGCGCCGATGACGGTCACAGGGGTCATAAGCATTCTCCTTTTCGGAAAAGGGCGACCGATCCGGTCGCCCTTTGCATCATTTTTCCGTCTTCTTTTTCGCCGCGGTCTTCTTCGCGGCGGGCTTCTTTGC
>CADACS010000031.1 GCA_902786505.1 uncultured Planctomycetota bacterium
TGCATTCAACCTGTCCGGCGCCAGCCATAACGGCCGCAAGGGAGTTGGCGACCGCCATTCCGAGGTCGTTCTTAGCAAAACCGACGCTCTCCGGGCTCATAATCTCATAGGTCGAACGTTCTTTCAAGACGCCGTCCTGATGAACGCCAGACTCGTGCGCGAACGCGTTACGGCCGACGACCGCCTTGTTGCGGGGAACTTTCAACCCGGTAACCTTGGAGACGAGTCGGCTTGTCGGCACCAACTTCTGCGAAATGATACGGGTGTCGACATGGAAGACGTCGCGACGCGTACGCATCGCCATAACAATTTCTTCCAACGAGCAGTTTCCGGCGCGTTCTCCCAGACCGTTGATCGTGCATTCAACCTGTCCGGCGCCAGCCATAACGGCCGCAAGGGAGTTGGCGACCGCCATTCCGAGGTCGTTGTGGCAATGGATACTAACGACCGCTTTATCGATATTCGGAACGCGCTCAAACAACGTCCGAATTCGCGTCGTCATTTCGCCCGGCGTCGTATAGCCGACCGTATCGGGAATATTAACCGTCGTAGCGCCCGCTGCAATCGTCGCTTCGACTACCTTGCAGAGGAAATCGATTTCAGTTCGGCACGCGTCTTCCGGAGAGAATTCAACGTTCGAGCAATATCCCTTCGCGCGTTCGACGCCGGCGACGGCGCGCGCAATGATCTCCTCTTGGGACATGCGCAACTTAAACTCGCGGTGAATCGCGCTCGTCGCCAAGAAGACGTGAATACGCGGTTCCTCCGCTTCTTTCAACGCTTCCCACGCGCGATCGATATCGTTATTGACACACCGCGCCAAACCGCAAACAACCGAGCCCTTAACGACGCGGGAGATTTCGCGAACAGACTCAAAATCGCCTTCGGACGCGACGGGAAAACCCGCTTCGATCACGTCGACGCCGAGATCGACCAGCGCCTTCGCGACTTCCAATTTCTCCTGCATGTTCATACTTGCGCCAGGCGACTGTTCGCCGTCGCGCAAGGTGGTGTCAAAAATGACAATCTGACGGCACGAATCCCCGTTTTGATTATTGACAGTCATCGAAATATCTTTCTGTTCAGTAAAACTGTTTTTCTCTTTTAACACGCGGCGCAAAAAACAAAATACTACGCCGCACACGCTTAGTTGAAACGCGTTCGGATTCTGCTAGACAAGCTCTTCCAAACGCCAGACGCCGTCCCTTGGACGGCCGGTAAGGTCCAACCAAGCGCGCGTTCCAAACACGAAGTCTGCAATACGCTTTTTGTTGCTGTTAGAAAAAAACAAGATTTTACCTCGTCAATAACGATTCATGTCTGCAAAGACAGTTCCACACAACGGGCAAACTTACCAATCCGGCGCCGCTCACTCTTTTTCATTGAGGAGCGGAAGCAGATACTCAATCGTGGAGTTCATAGAATCAAGTCGCGGATAGTCCGATTCGGGAATCGGCAGTTTGTAGAGACGGCGCAATCCCAAAACGACGTCGAGCATATCCATACTGTCCATTTCAAGCTGAGTGCGGAAAGAAACGTCGTCCTTCAAACCGTCGTAATCTTCGTCAGGAGCAATTTCCTTCAAGATGCCAATAATTGATTCTCTGAGTTCTGCCGACGTCATGATGAAATCTCCTTTCACGGTCAACGCAACTAAAAAAGGCGTCATTCGCTACTACGATTGGGTCAATCTGGCTTGCAGGCTCTTCGTCCCCGTCTGCGCGCAAAATGCGCCGACAGATTAGAAAACCGCTCGCGCTTTCAAAAATAAATACAATACGGGCAAGTCTTAAACAGGCGTTATAGCGAAGGCGAAACGCCCCGCAGAGATCAATCGCCTTCGTATTTGCCAATAATCGTAACGGCGTTTATGCCTACCATGCCGAACGAATTGTTCAGGATATATCGAATGTTTCCCACTTCCTTCGGTTCATTCAAAACCAAGTTGGCAATCTCGCATTTCGGATCGAGATTGTCGACGTTGATCGTCGGATGCACTACGCCGTCGTTAAAGGATGGGAGATTGCCGGCAAGTTCCAAAACGCCGGCGGCGCCCATCGCGTGCCCGATAAAACTCTTGGTGTTGTTTATATAGGTCTTCTTCGAGGCGCCAAAAACCTCGCGCAGCGCGTCGATTTCCAGCGCGTCGCCGGCGACCGTCGCCGTCGCATGGGTATTAACGACGTCAATCTCTTCTGGCGCAAGCCCCGCGTTTCGAAGAGCCTTTTGCACGCACTGCGCCTGCCGTTCCGCATTCGGCAGAACAAAGTCGGACGCGTCGCTGTTCATGCCGTAGCCGACGATTTCGCCGTAAATTTTAGCGCCGCGTCTTTTGGCGTCGGAAAGGCGTTCCAAGGTATACACACACCCGCCCTCGGAAACGACGATGCCGTTTCTGTCGACGTCGAAAGGACGGGACGCTTTTGTCGCGTCTTCATGCCGCGCAAGCGCGTTTTGCGCGTTGAACGCCGCAAAAATACCGAACGTATGAATACTTTCAGAAACGCCTCCTGCCAAAGCGAAGTCGACTTCGCCCAGACGCAGCTGCTGAACGCCCTGAATTAACCCCGCGTTGCCTGCGGCGCAGGCGGCGCCAAGGCAGTAATGAGGGCCGGTTATCCCGTAATGGAGCGTAACTTCGCCGGCTGGGTTGTTGGCGACGGTACGAGGGTTATGATGATGCGACCAGTACGAGCAGTCGTAATCGTACTGTTTGATCTCATAGATCTCGTTTTCAGTTTCGACGTTTCCATGTTCCGTCACGCCAATATAAACGCCGACGTTCTCCTTTGGGACGTTCTCCCAATCGATTCCGCAATCTTTCAGCGCTTCTCCGACGCAGTAGATCGACAGACTGCCCGCGCGCGTCCCGCGCCGAAGTTCGCGGCGCGTCTGGTACTTCAAGACGTCGCAGTTGCAGACGCCGGCAAACGTCTTGCCAAAATAACGGATTTCGTAGGGAACTACCCCGCTCTTTCCGGTGAGCAGCGCACGCCGAAATTCGTCTAAATTTGCCCCGTTCGGAGAGGCCAGTCCAACGCCCGTTATTACGATGCGCTCAGATTCTTCGCGTCGCGCCATTATCACTCTCAACCAGTAGCGTTTGAAAACCTAAAAACAATCCGTCTGTCTGCGATCAAATCTGTTTCAATCTTCAAATTTCAGCGCGTCGCCCAACGCAATCGTTCCCTCGTAAAGCGCGCGTCCGATAATACACGCGGGAATATTCGCTTCCGCCAGTCGTTTGACGTCGTCGAGCTTTGTCACTCCGCCGGATGCGACGATCGGGATAGACGTGGCGTTTGACATCGCTACCGTTTCAGGAACGTTGGGACCGCTCATCATGCCGTCGGTGGCGACGTCGGTATAAACCAAGGCGGCGATCGGAAGCCCGTCAAAACGCTTGGCCAATTCCGCGGCGGGCGTTTTACTGACTTCAAGCCATCCGTCGGTGGCGACCATTCCGTTTCGGGCGTCGATTCCCAATACCAGCTTGAAAGGGAACTTCTGACACATTTGCTCGAACCATTCGGGCTGTTTAAGCGCCAACGTGCCGATTACCAAGCGTGTCAAACCGACGTCGAGCAGACGTTCGATCGTTTCTTCCGATCTTATGCCGCCGCCCAACTCGCATTCCACTCCGTGCGGCGCCATTGCCTCGACAACCTCCCGTACGGATTCAAAATTTGAAGTAACGCCGTCTTTGGCCCCGTCGAGATCGACTAAATGCAAACGTTTCGCGCCTTCCTGACGCCAACGCTCCGCCATCGCCGCAGGAGACGCGCCATAGACGGTTTCACGCCCGTAATCGCCTTGACGCAACCGTACGCACTGCCCGCCCCGTATGTCTATAGCCGGCCAAATTAACATTCTCTGCTCCTTATTCCGCGCTAAGACCGTCGTAAAGCCAAAGCCGAAACGCCCGGTTTTCCCGAGAGAAAACCGTCGTCTTTCCCGCGCAAAACTATCCATATTATTTTAACGAAAAAATCTAATAAGAAAAGGCTTGATTCAGAGCAAATAGCGAAAGTTTAAGCAAAAGCGGAAAAGATACAAAAAAAGGGACGTACGCAACTCGGCAAATATTGACAAGAACGAGGTTCCTCCTCAAAATATATCGGATCTTGCGCCGCGTTTTCCACGTGCGCGCAAGCAACGCGCCAAACGTTTATCGGAAGGTTCGCGAATTATTACCCCCGGTTCGTCAAAGTCCATGCGTTTATTGTAAATGAATAACTTAACCAGACGCCAAATCATCGAAAAGACCAAACACCTGGTAGTCAAAGTCGGCACCAACGTCTTAACGACTCAAGCGGGTCTTTTAAACCAAGATCGAATTCACCACTTAGTCGAAGAAATCTGTGAAATTCGTAAACGCGGGATCGACGTAATTCTCGTCAGTTCAGGCGCCGTTGGAGCCGGCATGGGACGTATCGGACTCGATAAACGCCCCAAACTGCACCCCGAGCTCCAAGCGGTCGCGGCCATTGGCCAGGGCGCGCTTATCCAATGCTACGAGCAGGAACTTGACTCTAAAGGAGTTCTGGCGGCGCAAGTTCTTCTGACTGCGGGCGATCTTTCGAATCGCGAACGTTATCTTAACATACGCAATACGTTTTACTCCCTTCTCCAATACGGGGCGCTGCCTATTGTGAACGAAAACGACACGGTCAGTTCCGCAGAACTCAGTCTAACCTTTGGCGACAACGACCGCCTCGCCTCGCTTGTCGCTAACCTGTTTCCTGAACCTCTGCTGGTTCTGCTTACCGACGTCGACGGTCTCTTCACCGGCGACCCCAGTCTTCCCGACTCCAAGCTGATTCCCGTCGTTGAGAAATGGTCGTCCAGTCTCATGCAAATGGTCGCGGAAAAAAAGTCCAGTCGCAGCAAGGGGGGGATGTCGAGCAAACTGAAAGCCGCGCAAACGGTAACCAGCTCCGGGGGAAGTATGATTATCGCAAACGGCGACGATCCGAATATTCTTTCGAAGATCTATTCCGAAGAATCCTGCGGCACTTTTTTCTTCCCCCGCGGAAAGCTTCCGGCGCGAAAACGCTGGTTCCGCTTTGCCCAACCGTCGGCCGGAGTCGTCGTTGTAGACGACGGAGCCGTAAAAGCTCTCGAACAAGACGGCAAGAGCCTGCTACCCGTAGGGATTCTGCTTTGCATCGGCGATTTCAAAAAAGGCGACGTAATTTCCATTGTCGATAAATCGAATCGGGAAATCGCGCGGGGATTGAGCAATTACTCCTCGGAAAGAGGCGAGTTAATTTGCGGCCGTACGTCTAAAGAAATTGTGAAAGTATTTGGGCGCGATCTTTGCCCCTATGAAGAGTTCGTCCACCGCGATAATATACAGCTTAACTCGGATTCGATCTAAAAAACACTGCGAGCGAATCAACTAAGGAGCGTTTCCTATGAAGTCTCACGTTCGGGCTTTTGTCGCGATAGATATCGCGCCGTCCGTCCGCGCGCAGGCGCGCAAAGCGCTGCGTCCGATGATGAAGTCGTTTCCCAACGTCAAATGGGTCGATAATGAAAATTTTCACGTTACGCTGAAGTTTCTGGGGCCGAACGTTCCCACGAACGAGCTTCACAACATTATCGCCGCCATTCAAAGAGCCTGTCGTAATTTTGAACAGTTTGATCTCGTTTTTGAGGGAATGGGCGCGTTTCCGGATTCCTCAAACCCGCGCACTATCTGGATCGGCGTTTCGGACGGCGTCAACGAATTGCGGACCCTTGCCAAGCGTATCGACGAAGAGATGGAAAAGATCGGTTTTCCATCCGAGAACCGCCAATTCAGCCCTCATCTTACCGTAGGCCGCACGCGCCAACGGGATCGAAACGAGGGTGAATTCGCGTCCAAAACAAAGCGTTCGTCCGAATCGAATCGAGGAACGCAGGAAGACGAATTCGAACCGGGAACGTTCAGCCCGCTCGCCAGAATGCTCTACGACTGTTCCAACCTCTTCTTCGGCTCTTCGCCGGTCGATACGGTAACCCTCTATTCCAGCGAACTGGAAAGGAACGGCCCCAAATACGAGCCGATCGCGGAAATCGAACTGGCCCCGCTCGGTTCAGTTGACGAACAGACTCCTCAAAAGTTCGACGTAAAAGAATTCGACGATCCCGACTTCTCAATCGATGAAAACGAAATGGAAGGGCAATTGCCGGAAGTTCTCGACACAAAGTTAGACGTCGACGCGTTGGACGCCGAGGTTGAAGACGAGCTTCGCGCGATTTGCGGCGATAAATTCGCAAAACGTAAGAAGAAGTTCAGCGCCGCGCCGAAGGGAGCGGTTCCCAACCGCAAGGAGCTGAAAAAGAAATTGGCCGACGCCGCAGACCCTTCCGGCCCTGAAACCGACTCGGCAGACCTTTTTGGATATAGCGTTTTCCGCGAAACCAACCCGCTGAACCGCAAGAAGAAATAATAACGACGCCCTTTCGTCTGCTTTCGAAGTGGAAATCAAAGGCAAATCCCTGATCTTGATAATTGGGATTTGCCTTTTTCTTTTGCAAAACGCTTAAAATCGACACAATTATTAAATTTTAACATTTATTCAAAAAGCATATTATCTTTTCTTTCAGCACAGACGATACAAACAATACAGATTAACAGATAGTTTCCGGAGACGCGTCCGCGTTGTGCTCACACGCGCTCCGACAACTTCAAAGAACTTTTCGTTTCGCAAGAAAGAATAAAAGTTGACGGCTTTTAGCGACTTTAAAGTTCGCAGAAAGACGGCTCAAACGTTACGTCGAGGAGCGTATTAATGAAATCAACCGTTCTCCCATCCGCACTTTTGGCGTTGATCTTAACCGGAATCTCGGTTACGACCGGTTGTTCGTCATTTGATTCGGGCTCTTCCGACTATGTCGCCCCGGGAGGTTTGAGCCAAGACGTATCGGATCTCCCTGATCCGAACGCGCCTGCTCCGCTAAAGAACGAAACGACTAAAATCTTAGGTTCGTCAAATCAGTACGGGTACAACAAGCGTCCCCCTGAGACTCCGGAACGCCTTTTAGCGCAGGCTGATTCATACTTCGAACAGAAGCGGTATCACGACGCCGAACGGCTCTATAAGAAATATTTGGCGACTCAGGAAGCGACCGTTGCGCCGTCTGAATTATTGGCGGTCGTTCATTATCGGCTCGGTTTTGTCGAACGCAAAAAGATGTTTTTCGCAAACGCGGCAAATGAATTCAAACAGGCGTCCGGATTTGCGCCGCAAAACGACGAATACCTTTTCCTGTACGCTAAAAGCAGCTACGAGGCGAACGACTACCCCACCGCCGACAAGCAATTTGTACAGTTGTTAAATCGCGCGCCCAACTATCCGGAAGCTCAGTACTATTACGGGCTCACTCTACTTGAAAGCTCGAACCGTACGAACGCGCTAACGCCTCTTACGGTCGCCGTCGGAGAGTTGCAGGCCTATGCGCTGCTGACCGACCGTTTCTACGCCAAGGGCGAAATCGATCAAGCCGTTCAAACAGAAGGCCAGTTGATACAAATCGCCGCGCGTCTTGGCAGGGAAGTTCCCAAGCTTCCGCACAAGACGAATCAGGGGCTCGGTCCTGCCCTCAATGCGAACAGTCAGCCTCTGCCGGCGCCTCAATACGCCGCGTACGCAAATCAGGTCGCGGCTCCTGAAACGGAACCTGCTCAACCGCAGTTCATGCCCGCGCAGGGTTATTTAGCGCTCCCCGAAACGCCCGTAAAACCGAACAACGAATTTGTTCCCACTACGGAAGGAAACGAATCCCAACCGCAAAATCCTATCCCCACAACGGAAAGCGCCGTTCAGCCGTTCGCGAGTTACGCTCCGTCTGCCGGCGGCGATCTGGATCATGCGGAACCGACCTTCCCCACAACGGAAGGAACTGCTTTCCCGTCTGCAGGAGATCGGCAGGAAGTTCCGCCCATGACGGAAAACGCCGCGCCGGCGACTGATTTTCCGACCGGATTGAATGCGGTTCCCACGACAGAAGGATCGACTTCAAATCAAGAAGAACTTCCCGTAATTGACTTTAATCAAATTGGCGCAGACGTCTCGGCTTCGACGTTAAATCGCGTTTCGGCCCCTAATTTAGCCGCGACCGGAAACTCGCCGAATATCGGACAGGCGAATCCGACCGCCGTTCAGAGTCGACCGTCGGAAGGATTTGCGTTAAGCGCCTCCGCAAGCATTTTACAGTCGCTCAACGAAAATCAAAACGCCCAAGCCGCGACGTTGGCCACGGCGACGCCTCCAACGACGGAAGGAACTGCCGCTTTTTCAGCGCAGTCTATGGGTTTAAACTATGTTCCCGTTCAAGCCCAGGAACAGCAAAATTACGCGCTTCAAACGTCTCCGATCCAAACTTATGGCAATCAGTATAACGCCGGCACGACCGTTCCTCAACCGCAGTTTGGATACGCGCAGACAACTGCGCAGCAGGTTCCGTTTTCCGCGGTTCCTAATAGCGCGACAGCGGCGCAGGCTCCCGCCGCGGCCCCGGCTGAAGAAGAATTCGCGTTCGCGACGTCGGGTTCGACTTCCTCGCCGGCGACGCGCGCCGACGTTCCGTATGTCGCCGCTGTTCCGAACGGCGCGGTTGCGTATGCTTCGCCAATTCAATACGCGCAGTCTCAACCGACCGTCGCGTCGGCGCCGGCGCAGCCTTATATAAATCAGTCGCAGCCTGTTCACGCGGAACTTCCTGATAATTCGTTATTTAGAATGGAATAACGTCAGTTTTTTAGAAAGAAACTTCAATTGAGACGCGCAGACGTTCAGGTCGTCTGCGCGTTCTTTTTTATTCTCAAAAGTAATTGCGCGAAGAGACGAATCAAGATAGAATGAAGGAAAAGCGACGGCGCAAGATTCATCGCAAACGCCGCCGCTCGCGGTAGACGCAACGACGACTAATTATCTCGTTATTTTCGGAGGACTTCTTAATGGGAAATACCGTTTTTTACCAAGAAACAGCGGCGCGCGTCGATAAAGCGCTTAAATATTGCGACGATACTAAAGCGGTCGTTCTTGGAGAACAAACGCTCGGACAAGTCGGTTCTTTTTTCAATAATCTCTTCCCCGGCAAACGCGCGATCGTCGTCGCCGACGCAACCACCTTTGAACTCGCGGGCAAGCGAACGCTTCAGGAGTTGCAGGCGGCTGGTATTTCCACCGACGAGCCTTATATTTACAACGAACCCGACATGCACGCGGAAATGCGTTTAGTCGATGTCCTCAAGCCGATTCTGGCCAATACGGACGCGATAGCCGTCGCAGTCGGATCTGGAACGGTCAACGACCTGTGCAAATATACTTCCTCGCTGTTCGAACGTCCCTACATGGTCGTCGGCACGGCCGCGTCAATGGACGGATACGCGTCTTTCGGCGCTTCAATAGAATACAACGAGTGCAAACAGACGTTCTCGTGCCCCGCCCCGCGCGGAATTCTTATCGATATGGACGTTGTCTGTAAAGCGCCTGTTAAAATGAACGCGGCCGGATTCGCCGATCTCATTGCCAAGATACCCGCAGGCGCCGACTGGATTCTGGCCGATCTTATTGGAACGGAACCGATCGATCACATTGCCTGGTCGCTGGTTCAAGATTCGCTGAGAGATTGGGTTTCGGATCCTCTGGGTGTGGCGAACTGCGACAGAAAAGCGTTGACTTTCCTCACAGAAGGTCTCATTATGAGCGGACTTGCAATGCAGAAAGCCAAAACGTCGCGAACGGCCTCCGGCGCCGAGCATCAGTTCAGCCACCTCTGGGATAATCAACACCACAAATTCAACGGCGAGGCGCCCTCTCACGGTTTCAAAGTCGGCGTGGGCACGGTCGCCACGTCCGCGCTCTACGAGAAGATTCTCGGATCCTGGAGCGAGGCGACGTTTGACGCGGCTATTGCCGCTATTCCGCGTAACTTCCGTAAATGGGAAACGATTGAATCGGAACTTACGCATAATTTTGGCAATTCCGGACTCTATGAAACGGTCAAACGCGAATGCCGCAAGAAGTACGTAGAACCGGACGAACTGAAACGTCGTTTGCTCCTCTTTAAAGACTCCTGGCCGGAGTTAAAAGCGCGGCTAACCAAACAACTCATGCCGCCGCTGGAAATCCAAAAGATTATTCGCTTGTCTACCGCTCCGTCTACTCCGGAAGAGATCGGAATTGAACGCGCTCGACTGCAAAAGAGTTATTCGCTGGCGCAACAGTTGCGATATCGCTACAACTGTTTGGATTGGGTTCGGGACATGGGACTCTGGGAAGAAACGGTAACGCCGCTCTTCCAGCCGGGCGGATTCTGGGGCTGACGGTCTGTTAGCGCAAACAGCGTGCAACGCCGGAAGTTTAATACTATTCTAAGCAAAAAGGTCTCCTCTGCGCAAACGCGTAAAGGGGACCTTTTTATTTCTTTATCTGCAAGCCGAAAAGGTATATTTCGGGACCGCAATCCTGTTCAAACCTCATAGAGAATTATTACGCAAAAGCAGAGATACTTGAGCGGTTTTTCAATCGCAATAGACACAGCAAGAAATAAGAGCCAAGTCGAATAGCTCGACTTGGCTCTCTTTGGGCAAAGATCTGCTGACCAAACCTGGTCGTGTTAACTTACCGCGAAATCATTCGCTGAGTTTCGAAATGTCGAGGACGCCGCGACTGAAACCAGCGCCTTTATCGTTCGGAGCCATGGCGCGCGCCAAGACTTCGGAATTAACGCTGTCGGAAATGGTGCGGACGCTGCCGTCAACCATACCGGCGACAACCAAACCGGGGTGCGAGGACGAAACGCGCGCCCAAGCGTACATCGTATTCGCGGCGGAAGCCGTAGCGTTATAGTTCATAACGACAGAGTAATCAAGGTAATCGCGGGCAAGGTTCGGTTTCATCGGGGTCGTGTAGGTCTGACCGGAAGGATTGACAGGCCAAAGCTGTTCGCCGTCAGCGGCGGTAACAGAGTATCCGTCGAAATCCCAGCAGTAACCGACGAGGTATTCCTGAGTAGCCCAAAGGTTGCCGGCTTGGAGATTTTCAGAAATCAAAAGGGTATTGGTGGTGCCGTCTTTGACGTCGTCGATCGAGATCTTCGAGGCTCCGGCAAGACCGTCGGTCAACATACCGGTCGATTTGCCGTAGGCAGGAAGCGTGGTGTCAATCGCGGTCGTCAGATCCCAAACGCCGTCGACCTGACCGCAGTTCGCAACGTAGTTATTCAGATTCTTATCGTCGCCGCCGGCGCTCGGGCACTGGAACGACGGAATGTTGACGTCGCAGCTAACGTTGGCGTCGTTGCCATAACCGTAGGTCTGGATTTCTTCATAAAGCTGGACTTGATCCATGTACGGGAAGATCTGGGGAACCCAGCCGAGGACCATGTGGTTGTTGAACGCCTGCATGAAAGCAGAATTCGGAGCGGCCCCGTCGCCCTCAACGCGGAATTGGGGATACTTAGTCTTGTTCTGTTGAAACATGCTGAACGCGAGGGCGATATTCTTCTGGTTGTTGGTACAGACGCTGCGCCGACCCATTTCACGCGCGTTCTGAACGGCGGGGAGGAGCAACCCAGCGAGCATACCAATAATGGAGATAACGACCAACAGTTCAACCAGGGTGAAACCAGTTCTGAACGTCTTATTCATGTCTCGAGTTCCTTTTTAAAATAGAGCGACGCGATCAACGCCTGCGTGTGCGAGCGACTCTCGCGTAGCGAATGACCTATGCCCAAAAAAATCCAAAATGTATCGACCGACCGCAGGGGCCGGTTTGCTGGACGAAACGCCTAACAACGGACGCCAGTCCACCGAAAGTATCTTTATAATTAGATAGGATACACACTCGAATCTATTTTATCAAGCGATTTCCCATCAAAATTATCAGTTTTTTTGAAAAAACGCCGAAAATTCAAATTACGCTAAAAATCAGGATTGTATAGACCGTATCGATTTAAACGACCTGTCAATCCTCATAACGTAAAACGGGCGTTCCTTCCACTTTCACGTCAAGGAACGCCCGTCTGAAACCGCGACCGTCTTTAACCGGTTTAGCGATCCGTTATTTCGAACCGCTCCCTGTCTTAAAGACCACACGAACCGCGTGCAAGTCGGCAGGAGATTCTTCCTGCCATCTCGCGAGCGCGTCAGACTCGCTGCATTCCCCGAATGTATTCAGTTTTTCTGAAATTTGATTCCAAAGGCCGCCGTCAACGCCGTTTAGGATATACGCGCCTTCAACGCCCTTCTTGCTGAAATCGACGTCGAGGTCGTTACACACCCCTTGGAACTCGTTCAGGCGACTTTTGAGCGAACCTTCGTCGCTCAAAGTAACGTAAACCCAAAAGGCCTCGTTTGAATCTCGCTTCGCGACCGATTCAGGGGCCTGACCTTCCGAACCCGGCGTGCGGATATAGACGGTCGGTTCGTTCTTAGGCGTAATCACAGCGCCGTTAGTTCCCGCCATCTGGCTTTGAACGTCCGGCTCTGAAACGGCTCTGTCGTTCGAACCCGGCCAAAAACTCGCGGCCAAGGCGCCAACCAAAACTGCAGCCGACGTGGCGGCGGCTCCAACCGCTTTCGGACTTTGCCAAAATTTGCCGCCGGGCGTGGATCCCCCCCGGCTCCAGCCGGCGGCGTCTCCGGCGCTTCCTCCCCGGATTTGCTCTAAATCCGCAGATTCGATCGCTTTCTGAATTCTTCCGCTTAACTCCGCCGGCGTCTCAACGTCTCTAAGACGACCGAGCCCCTTGCTGATAAAGCGCGCCCACTCAATGCTTTCGCGAATACGCGCGTCGCTGGCGGCCTTCGTTTCAATCGCTTGCCGTTCCTCTTCGGAACATTCGTTGTCGACGTACGAGTCGACCAGTTCTTCCCAATTAATACTTTTAACGTTTTGCATGAGACGTTCCCGCATGCCGCTACGTCTTCGCGGCTTCCTGACCTAGGCGCCCTACTTCAGGACGTCTGACGTGAGAACGTCGATTCTATACCAGCTTCATCCCCTTGAAGCGCAATTACAACCGCGGCAAAACTACCGCTGAACGCCAGCGCGCTCCAAAGCCTCGCGCAAAGAAGCGCGCGCTCTGTGCAACCGGCTCCGAACCGTGCCGACCGGGATATTCAATGTCTCCGCAATCTGTTCGTAATTCTGACCTTCCATCTCACGGAGGATCAACGGGATCCGGTACTCGTCGGACAGCTTGCTTAAAGCTTCTCGAAGAATACCGACGTCGTCGGCGGCAATTGCGCGCCTGTCGGGCGCGTCTACCTTCGAAACAAACGTTTCGCCGTAATCTTCCGTTACCGTATCGATGGACACGGTCCGCCTGCGTCGCCGCAACCAACCGACGGCGCAGTTATACGCGATCCTGTAGAGCCAAGTATAAAACCGACTGGATCGCCGGAAACTGTCTAGATGCGACAGCGCCTGCAGGAAGGTTTCCTGCGTAACGTCCATCGCGTCGTTCTCGTCCCCGACAATCGGGAGCACTTGCTTGTAAACGCGATCTTGATATCTTTCCGCTAAAGTACCGAAGGCTGATTTGTCGCCGGCAAGCGTTCTGTCAATCAATTCTTCGTCGTTCACTTCCGCTCCTACTGGCTCTTTTGACGCGTCTGCTCGCGTGTAGTTCCAGAGCAAAAAAATTTCTCTGGCTGGATCAAAGGTAGGTTTAAACGTCTATATCGGTTTAAACGGCCGCATTCACAAAGCGTCAGTCCAGTTCAAAACAGTCGGTAAATAACTGCCGCGTAACTGTTTGCAAAAATAGGAACGGAACGCAAACGTCGCGCGAATGAACGGTCTTACAACTTTGTACAAAACCGAGCAATTGTATCAAAATGAAACATTTTATGCTCGATTTGCTTCCCTTCATACTCCCTACATTTATACTACTTGCAAAACAAACGCCAATGAACAAAAATCTGAAAAAATATTTTTATAAAAAAGCTGCCGCAAATATTGCGCTCAGCGCGTAAATTCTAACGTACGGTATGAGAAAAAGTATTGACTGAATACGCAAAAAAATGTATTCTTCATCATTTGGTAAGAAAATATAACAGTTATAACAATTATTCCGTTTGTTAAACATTTCAAAAGCCCGGAACCGGCTCGATTAGCCCATAATGAGATCGAATTTGAACCTCCAGAAACAAACGCGACTGCGCCAAGACTCGGCCGCGTCCAACGCTAAGAGCTACGCGCGCTGGGGGTTCTTTTTGCTCTGTTTGAGCGTTCTCACCGTTGGACTGGTTGTATACCGGCGCGGGGGCGAGCAGGTTCACAGCGTCGTCGAGAACGTCGTACAAAGGCAGTTTCCTAACCTCAACGCGTCTTTCGCGCAGGTCAGGCTTGATTCCAATCGCGGCGTTTCTCTGGAGGGCGTCGAGTGGCGGCCCCGCAAAACTGCCCCCGACTCTGAGCCTCTCCTCAAAGCGGAGGAAATCTACGTCGAATGCCCGATTAAACTGGATTCGCTCGTCAATCGAGACTTCCAGCCTCAAAAAGTAATCCTCCGACGCCCGCGTTTGCGCGCCAATTCCGATCCTAAGGCTTTTCTTGAAGATTTAAAACTCTTCTGTTCAGAAAGCGCCTCGTCGTCTTCAATAAGAACGGTTGAAATAATTGACGGCGCCGTCGAGATAATCTCTGTTCAAAACGGCGAGCCGACAACGACGAGAGAAATCTCAGGCGTCAACCTTCTCCTCACGTCAGAACCGGCCGAAGCAACGCCGGAAAAAACAGACTCAGCCCCTAGTGAAGAAGAACCTGAACTATCTCAAGTTCGCGTGGACGCCCCGAGGGACGTTCGGCAGTCGGAGTATACGGCCAGCATTTCACAGGTAAAGATTAGGCCAATCAATTACGAGGAAGAAGCGGTTCCCTATCGGGAAGAATCTCGGGAACCGGCTTTTTTTGACGGCGCCGTCTGGACGGTCGAGGGCTCCGTTTCAAATCCGTTTGTGGAATCGGCGACCTTCTCGGGGAAAATCGACTCCAAAACATGGTCGTTTAAGGGCGCGGCGTCGAATCTTGACCTCGCGGAAGCGTATAAATTGTTCTCCGACGCGATCGCGAAAAATTTTGCGACTTTCGACAGGATTATCGGCAAAACGTCTCTCGATTTCGAGGCGTCCGGTTCAGTTCAACAACTCGACAAAGTGGACTATAGAGTAAAAGGAATCGCGTTAGACTGCGCTATTGTAACGCCTGCGCTTAGATACCCGATCTCTGAAGTGGAAACACGCTACGCGGCGTCTTCCGGATCCGCGTCGATCGATAAGTTTACAGCGCGATGCGGTTCAACTCTGATAAGAGGAGCCTACCGTCAAACCGGCGCGTTCTTCTCGCCCGATTCAGCTTCCGTCGGTTTGCGTCTTGACGATTTCCCGCTCAACGACGCCCTTCTCCGCAAATTGATTGCCGACGCGGAAGGCAGAGAATTTGTCTCTCGAGAAAACGCCGACAAACTCGCCAACTTCATCGACGACTACAGTTTTTCTGCGACGACCAACGTAGCCGCGACGCTGAAAAAATCGACGGAAACTGACAACAAATGGAGTCCTTTGAACATCGATATTTCGGGAACAGGAGTCGAGTTTGCTTACAAACCTTTCCCGTATAAAGTCGACCGCCTTTCCGGAAAGGTAACGCTAGACTCCGAAGAAACGCTCACGGTTGAACTGCAGTCCAACGAAAACGCGCAGCCGACTTCCATTGTCGGCAGTTTCGCCAACGCGTTAGACGCCCCGCGCGGACAAATTGACGTCATTGCCAAAAACCGACCTATCGACCCGAAGTTAATCTCGGCGTCGTCTGAGTCAAGCCAATCGGTTTTGCTTCAACTGCAGCCGTCGGGCAACATCGACGTCTGGCTTCGCGCCGCCTACGATCCAACACAAAATCCCAACCGGCCGCTACGCATAGAGTCGGCAGTTAACGTACGCGACGGCGCCGTTAAGTATGAATACTTTCCTCTCCCGATCTCTTCTATTTCCGGTTCCATTTACATGCGGGACGGAGCGGCGCTCTTCACAAACTTAACGGGCAAATGCGGTTCGGCAAGCATCAGCGCAAACGGTTCGCTTGCAAGCGGCAAGAATCTTGAAGAGATAACGGAAGAATTCCGCGAATTAAACGCAACGCAAACGCCCCAAGGGTCCCTTGGCGCGGAATTCGCGGATTCTAACGGAACGACTTCCCTCGCAGTCTCCCCCGCCCCGCTTTCGCTCTTTGCCTCTATGCCGATCCCTTCCAACGCGCCTCTCGGAGAGGACGCTTGGCGTTTTCAGTTAACCTCTAACGTCAAGAATTTTCCGCTGGGAGAAGATCTTCGGAACGCGTTAGTAAAATATGATCGCAAAGACGATTTTGAAAAGCTTAATCTGGAGGGCAAGGTAAACGGTCAAATCCGGGTCGCTTACCGTACGGACGCGCGCAAACTGTCTCTCGAATTTGACGTGCAGCCGACTCCGGAATCAACCTCCGCCCGCCCAGTAGGATTCCCGTATGAACTGCGAGATATTGACGGAAGGTTTGTCTATCGCGAAGGCGCGCTCGCGGTCGAAGGCCTTCGCGCCAAGAGCGGTCGAACGGTTTATTCGACCAACCTTAACAGTCGAACAACCCCAGACGGCGGTTGGTCTCTCGATCTGACTTCTCTTCGCGTCGATCAATTTCAAATAGACCGTGATTTGCAGAGCGCCACGTCAAATCAAGCGCTTTCGTTTTTGACTTTTCTCAACCCCACGGGCTCTTTTAACGTCGACGGGGCGATCCATGTCGCCAAAGGGGGCTCTCCTCAGGCCAAGGCGCGCGCGTCTTGGGATCTGCGGTTTATCGCGCAACAGAACGCTGCGCGACCGTTCGTTCAGCTAGACGCGATCTGCGGTTCGGTCAAGATGTTCGGAACCTCCGAATCACAGGCGTCGCCGATTATTTACGGGGAAGTCGATATTGACTCGCTGTACTATAAAGACCTCCAAATATCAAAACTAAACGGGCCGTTCTTCTTTAACGGTTCCGACTTATTCTGGGGACGCGAAGCCCCTCCAGTTCAACGAACGACGCTTTATCAGGACCCGTTCCTCAAGCCTCGGATCGACGTCTATTCCGCGGACGCCGACTCGCCAAGTTTGGACGTTCAGGCGTTTTCCGAAAGGAGCGGCCGTCCCCGCGCGCCTATCCCTTATACTCGCGCGCAAGTTTCAGAAAGCGCGGCGGGCTTTAACGCCGACGTCAACCAGACTCGCCCGGCGGAACCGCAGATTTCCGCGCCTGCGCCCAGTCTTGCAACGACTTCGGACGGGCGAAGATCGATGCTTGCGCAAGTCTTTGAAGGGACGGTCGTTTCAGACGGCGTGTACAACGTTCGTGAAACGCCGACCTACCGGTTTACAGTCAATCTGCACGACGGACGTCTGGAAGCAGTAACGCGCAATCTTGCCCCAGGTACAAAGCCCCTCAAGGGAAGAATTGCGGCAAAAGTCTCACTGCAGGGAGAAGGCGCCACCGTCGCAACGCTAAAAGGCGAAGGCGACGTTGACGTTCGCGAAGCGGAACTGTATGAATTTCCTCAAATTATCAAAATCTTCCAGCTGCTGAGCTATCAAGAATCGGCCCAATCGTCCTTTAGTTCCGCAACCGTTAAATTCCAAGTAATGGGCGACAGAATCAAGTTGTCAAACGTCCTCATGAGCGGCGACGCGCTCACCCTTTTCGGCGACGGCTGGATTACGCTTAAAGGACAAGAGACGCTTGTCGACCTCACTCTCAACTCGCGGCTTGGAGGCGCTTCGTCGCAAATCCCCATCGTTTCCGACGTCATCGGAGAGGTTGGCGACCAGATTTCACAGATTAGAGTCGAAGGGAATCTGAAGACGCCGGTCATCTATCAAGAAGCGGCGCCGGGCGTTAAAAAAGCGTGGTGGAGCGTATTCCCGGAACACGAGCCCAAGCCCGACGACGAAGCGCCTGTCGAACGGGCGCGGCCGATCCGTGACGCATGGAAAAAAATAACCGGAAAAGACAAATCCGAATAAAAAATAAAAAATATCTTTACCTCTCTGTGGCGCGCCGAGTTAAAAAGCGCTAGAATCAGTCAACGGGCGTTTGAGAGATTGCAATTCATTCGTCGACGCCTTTCCTGTTTATCCGCCGTCACTGTTGCAACGCGCGAAAACGCGCGTCATAAAAGGAGTACAGAATGACTAAAAAAGAAAACGCGTCCTCTAACGCCGTTTCACGACGCGACGTCCTTAAAACAACGGCCCTTGCCGGGATGGCGGCCGCCGCCTCCGCCGTCGGTCTTCGCAGTCATGAAGAACGTTGTCTGGCTCGCGCCGCGGAAACAATGGCAACCGACGACCCCGCTCAGCCCGCCTCCGAAGCCCCCAAACCCGACGCGGTCTCCGGAGCGACGCGCACCTCGTTCAACGTGAAGCCGCGCGCCCCGTTAAACGCAAAGGTCCCGCTCGCAAAAATCTGCGATCTGACGGTCAGCCGTATCATCTTGGGAGGAAATCTAATCGGCGGATACGCTCATTCCCGCGATTTGATCTATGTCTCCGATCTCATTAAAGCGTACCATACGGAACAAAAGTGCGTTGAAACCTTCATGCTTGCCGAAGAATGCGGTATTAACGCGTTCCTTGGCGATTGGAACCAAGGCAAGATGATGGAGAACTACTGGAAATGGACGGACGGTAAAATCCAACTCATTTCCCAATGCACCGACGATCTCGACGTCGTCAAACGAACGATTGACTGCGGGTCTGTCGCCGTTTATCCGCAAGGCGAAACATGCGACCGTCTCGTCCGTGAGGGTAATTTTGATCGCATTGAGAAGATCGTTACCATGATTCGAGACGCGAAACTGCCCGTCGGACTGGGCGCGCACCGCATTGAAACACTTCAGGCCATTCTGGACAAAGGAATCGTCCCCGACTTCTGGATGAAGACGTATCATCCGTTGACGTACTGGTCCGCTCACGCCGAAACGGAACACGACAATATCTACTGCCGTAAGCCTGACGTTACGCGCGAATTCTTTGAATCCCGCCCTGAGCCTTGGATCGCGTTCAAAACGCTTGCTGCGGGCGCGGTTACCCCGCAGGAAGGTTTCCGTTTCGCTCTTGAGGGAGGCGCCGACTTTTTGTGCGTAGGCATGTACGATTTCCAAATCGTCGACGACGTCAATATCTACACCGATATTGTCAAAAATCCCGTTCAGCGTTCGCGCCGTTCTATTGACGACGTCGACCGCGACGCGTACGAAAAAGGGCTGGAAGAAGAGGAAGAAAACGCCTGAGAACCGCGCCTTTCCCTGCCGTTTGCCGTGAACGGTTCCCAAAAACGCGTATGGGAAAATGAACGTAGAGTTTTTCCTCGCAGAGCGCGAGAACGCATAATCCGTTCTCGCGTTTTTTTAGTTTTTGAACCGGTAAAAACCCTTTTTTGTCCCCTTGCGCCCCAATCGGCGACGTATATAATTTCGCGATATGTCTTGTTTGAAAGGGACGCCATGTCTGCATCCAAAAGAGCCGATAATAAAGCTCTAGGTTTTGAGAACTACAACGAGAGCTCTTCCTATCGGAAGATCAAATGCGAGAACTTCACGGTCGAAGGGTTCTCGCGGGCGCCCGTCATGACGTTCTGGCGAATCCCCGAGTATAAATTGGGGTTTGATCTCGGTTGGCAGCCGTGGGAATTCATGGGCGTTCCTCGCTGGTTCCTCTCCCACACGCACATGGATCACGTCTTAGCGCTCCCCGCCTACGTCGCGCGGCGGCGCATGATGCAAATGGAACCTCCGATTATTTACGTTCCTCAGCAGAAAGCCGCCGACGTCCGGCAGTATCTCGCCGCGTTCTGCCGTCTTGAACAGAGCATACTACCCTGCGAAATTATCGGCGTTAGGCCTGGCGATGAAATTGAAATATCGCGCGAACTCGTCGCCAGCGTCCATAAGACGTATCACACGGTCCCGTCCGTCGGATATATTATCTGGGAACGCCGCAAGAAGCTAAAGCCGGAGTATCTCGAACTTAGCGGCCCTGAAATCCGCGATCTCAGCGCGTCGGGAGTCGAAATATCCTACGAAGTCCGTTTTCCCCGAATAGCGTTCTTGGGCGACAGTTCTCCGCGAGGCCTGGACGAAAACCCGGATATGTATAAGGCGGACGTACTTATCGCCGAAATGACCCACATTTCAACGCAAAAGAACGAACCACGACAGACGCCCGGACATATGCGCGTTGAGGATTACGTTGAACGCAAAGACAAATTCCAAAATAAAAAGATTATAACGTCTCATTTCAGCATACGTTACGCGTTTCGCGATATTGAAAACAGCGTTAAACATTATTTGCCCGATATGCTTGAAGGCCGTCTTGTTCTTGTGTGACGTTCGGCAGAAAGCCCCTAAATCGATCGGAAGATTCTTCGCAAATGCGCCTCGTCTTTTGAGGACGTTTTTTCAGAACAAGCTTTTAGAGAGCGTGGCCCCTGCCGATTCTGCCGACTCACTTCATCCTTTATTTCTTGAGTTTTGATCAAAAAACGGCGTTTGAACTTCGCTCGAAACCGCTCAGGAGGGCGCCATTTCTTAAAAAGAAAAAAATTATCTTGAAAAATATATCTCTTACAGTAAACTTAATGTACAATACGAGCGAACAGAAGGAACGGCGACAGCCGGATTTTACTTCATATATTCAGCCCGCGTTTCGTTTATACAGTATTTGCACTCCGTTTAGTAATTAGGACAAAATCAATGAAAAGGGAGTCTAAAAAAGGTTTTACGCTGGTAGAACTTCTCGTTGTTATTGCCATTATCGGCATTCTGATCGGTCTGCTTTTACCCGCCGTTCAAGCGGCGAGAGAAGCTGCGCGCCGAATGCAGTGCACTAACAACATGAAACAACTCGGTCTCGCGCTTCAGAATTTCCATTCGACGCACAACCGTCTTCCCAACCAATATGCCGATCCGTACTTCTGCAAGCAGCTTAGAGACGGTCCGGCAGACGCTCTCGACTATGCGAAGCGCACGTCTGTTCAAGCGCTCCTTCTCCCTTTCTTTGAGCAAACAACCGTCTTCGACCGTATCGTCAGCGGGTTTGAAGGAGCCAAGAGCAATAACGACTCAAGCTACGCGCCGGATCCCCAAAACAGCGGCGCCGTTCCCACCGGCCAGCCCGACAATCCGTTCACCGCAAAGATCGACTCTTTCCTATGTCCTTCTGACGGCAACGCTCAGGTAACCAAAGGTGTTGAAGGACATCTGGGCCGCTGCAGCTACGCCTGCAACTTAGGCGACGCGTGCACGGCCAACGGCGGCGAGGCGGCGTCGGATACCGGCCAAAAGCGCCGCCGCGGCGTTTTCGTCAACGGCGAC
>CADACS010000032.1 GCA_902786505.1 uncultured Planctomycetota bacterium
GCGACAGATTCAAATTGACAATATTATTCTCACTGCAGTCAAGGGTTTCCAAAGCGGAACATCTCGCAACGTCCAATTGCGTCAAATTTCCGCCGGAAAGATCAAGGGAAGTGAAATCGTTATCGGCAATTCGAAGAGATTGCAAATGCAAACAGGAAGAAATATCGAGAGTAGAAAGCGCATTATCGTAGGCGCAAAGCCAAACGAGATCCGAACAGCTGGAAATATCTAACTCGGTAAGCGCGTTATTATTGCAATAAAGTCCCTCTAAGGCAACGCAGTTCGAAAGATTTAAACTAGTCAAAGCGTTGTTGTTGCAATAAAGGGTTTGCAAAGCCAAACATCCGGAAACGTCGAGAGTCTCTAAAGAGCCATAGTCGCAATAAAGCGCTTCTAACGCGACGCAATCGGTAGCGTCGAGGCTTGTAAGGGAGTTCCTGCCGCACCAAATAACTTGGAGAGCTGAACAACCGGACAAATTAATTTCCGTGAGATCGTTACCGTAACAATTAAGATACGTCAATGCCGAGCAATTGGAAAGATCAAGCGTTCCTGTAAGAGAACGTTCAGAAATATCGAGCCCAATCAAGCGACCGTTCTCATCCCATTCAACAAAGCTGCTGCTCCCGGACAAACCGCAGCGCGTAACTACGGCAAGATCGTGAGCGTTGTACTCGGCGGTCGTGCATAGAGGGGCCGCTTCCGTCACGGAATTCGTCTCTAAACTCATCTCCGAGACGAAAACAGAGGATTCCGGCGATATAGCGGAGTTGTTTGTCTCAAACGGAATGACTTCGTTCAAAGTACCGACAGCGCTCAGCAACGCTCGATCCTCAAGAGTCTCAATACGAAGTTTGCTCGTTTGAACGCGCTTGGAATTATTCTGGCGCAAGAGCGTTCGTGGCGAAACTGACGCTTCTTCATTTGTCAAGTTGCCGTTCAAAAAACGGCACAAAGAGGCAAATGTTGTTTTCACAAACCGTCTCATCAAATCACCTCGGATACTATTTCTTAAAAACTAAGCTTTAAAATCCCCAAACACACTAAGGAAGGCTATCAGGACAAACGCTCCCGCCAACGACTATTATAAAGGATATGTTTAAAAATCCAATGTATTTTCCTATAAACGGTTTCTCTCACCTCGCTGTGGGTCGAGTTAGCTAGTCAGAAACAGAAATATCCACGTCGGGAGTAATCCGGATCGTATAATCAGGATACTCCTTCAAGATCTCGTCATGGATAATTCTCACCCCGTCGCTTGGTTCGACGTCGAAACTCATCACTACGTCAAACCGCATATCTTTTTTCTCAACGTCAATGTAAAAACCGTGAAATTGAACAGCCCAATCATGAGCCAAGGTTCTTTCACGCACGTCGTTTTGAATTCGCACAGCCTCTTCGTTTTCTGTATTATAAGCATAAACGCCTATCCCCGTTAGTATGACCCCTGTTTCCTTATATACTTTTGTTTCCATTCTTCTGGACAGTTGGTCTACTTCTTTTACGGTCATTGTATCAGGAAGTTCCAAATGAACTGAAGCGTAGTATTTATCTGGACCGTAATTATACATAAAAAGATCGAACGCGCCCCGCGTTGCCGGCTCTTCCGCCAAAATACGCTTGACTCGATCAACGGTTTTCTTATCTGCTCTAGCTCCTAAAATCTCATTCAAAGTCTCATTCATCATCTCAATTCCCGCTTTAATAATAAAACCGGAAATCAAGATCCCAACATAAGCCTCCAATGAAATGCCTGATACCGTAAAAAAAATTGCGGAAAGCAAAACAGACAGAGATAAAAGAGCGTCAAAGGTAGCGTCAGAACCGGAAGCCGCCAACGCGACAGAGTTAACTCTTTCACCCTGCGCTTTCACATACCGACCAAGAATAAGCTTAACAACAACAGCCAACGCTATAATCGCCAAAGCGACAAAGTTGTAGGCCGGTTCCTCAGGATGAACAATCTTCTCCACCGATTTCACAACTGAGGCGCCGCCGGCATAAAGGACAATGCCCGTTACTATCATTGCGCTCAGATACTCAATTCGACCGTGTCCAAGGGGATGTTCTTTATCAGGATTCTTACTTGCCAGTTTGGTTCCAACAATCGTTACAATGGAGGAGAGGGCGTCTGACAGATTGTTCACCGCGTCCAGGGTCACGGCGATAGAGTGGGAACCGAGACCGATTACCGCTTTAAACGCGGCAAGGAGAACATTGGTTAGTATCCCAACGACGCTGGTTTTAACAATCGTTCTGCTCCGATCGTCTTCTGTTAATCCGGAAACTGATTCACAATTTTCCATATAATAAGCGCCGTTCCTATTATAAAAAGTATCTCAAAATAATACGGTTCCAACTGAAGGACAGAAAGATTCGTCTTAGTATCTGAAAGGGCTGAAAGAAAGGTTCTGTATTCAGACGCTGAGATTGTATGACAATAAGCGACTCAGGCGACAGGCGTCTTAGGAACTTCCTTCATCGCACGTCAGCTTCCCGCTAGGAGTTCCCTAACCGCATATCCGTTTTTCGAATAGAAAGACTTCAATCCTCGCCTATCCTCATAACCAACCGCAAGCGTATTGTATGCAATTACCGTAACAAATCAAGAGCCTTCCAGAAGACAGCCTGCCAAATACGGACTTCTTCTATATCATGTATCCCATGAAGAAGAGTATGCTATTGGCATGACAGGATCTCGTTGTAATACCCCCGAAGCTATAAGTATTCTATGCAAACGCGGTACTCTCTAAATTTAACCATTCTTTGTTTACTCTTTGTAAACGAAAGAACCCTGGAGTCTTTATGATAAGCGCTAAAAAAGCATCTGGGCGCCCGTTATTTCATAACACCTTCAATTACCTACTAAAGAACACCGGGAGTTTTTGAGCTATTCTCGTAGAAAACAACGTCTCGTTTACTTGAATGATTATATCGTCCAATCCTTTAACAAGGAAAGTTTCACATGCACTCTGCGGACAGGCAAATGATTATTAATCCAGCGGCATATTTGATTACAAAAAGGGGGGAAACGTCGCTAAAAACGTTTCCCCCTTTACTAGTGTGTTTTCCCAAGCTATTTGGGAAAATTCAGTCGTTTAAATCAAAATTCCTCTTCAAAGAAATCTTGGAAGAACGAATCGACTTCGTCGGCAGCCAAAAGACCGCTCGAGATCAGGTCGATCGAATCGCCAATCTCGGCCTCTTCCGCAGCGTCAAGTAAGGCGCTGGAAAGACTCGTCTCGTTCGTCGCCGTATTATACCAACCCTCGGTCCAGTCAGAAACGTCGCCGTCGTTCGAAACAGCTCGCACGCGGAAACTATACGTTTTTCCGTAGGTCGCGCCGCTTAGCGTTGCGGACGTTTCGCTGGCGGTCAAACCGATCCAAACCGAACCGTCTACCTGATACTGAACCTCATAGGAGGCAGCTGCGTCAACGGCGGCCCACGTCAGCGTGAGTCGACGGCGAGTAGACGAATACGTATAGTCCTCAATTACAGGAGCGGCGATTCCGGTATCGGACGGTACGGCGACAGCCGCTTCATTCGAAACAGCCGAGGTTCCAGCGTCGCTGCTATATGCGGAAACACGGAACGTATAGGCGTGACCGGCAACCAAGTCAGAAATAAGACACGACGTTTCGTTTGCGGCGACCGACGCACGCTCGGTCCACGCGGAACCGTCAACGCTCGCTTCCACCTTGAATCCCGCTTCGTTAGACGAATTATCCGTCCACTGCAACGCGACGGTCTTCGCGTCGGCGTTAAGCGTCGCCGTCAAACCGGTCGGCGCGGCAGGAATCTGATCAGACGCAGTTGCGGCAAACTCTTCACTGTACGCCCAATCGGACGCGCCGTCGGCGTTGTACGAGCAAACGCGGAACTGATACGTACGGCCGGAGACAAGTCCGGTCGCCAATCGTGTAGTAACGTTTTCACCGTAACCGCCGGCAAAGTACCACGTCTTACCTCCGTCGTACGAGTACTGGACGGTAAATCCGCTCTCGTTATTGGAATTGTCGGTCCAAGACATTTCGAGCGTTTTCGCCAACGCGTTATATGCGCCAAAGGTAACGTCTGTCGGCGCGTTCGGAACATTTTCTGAATGTTCGGAAGTCGCAGATGCAACGATCCAATCGGAGGCGCCATGATAGTTGTAAGCGCGTACGCGGAACTGATATTCGCCACCCCAACGGAGAGAAGTAATCGTCTTCGTAGTAATATCCTTCGCGGTATTGCCTGCGGAGATCCACGTCTCGCCGTTATCAATCGAGTACTGAACGTTGAATCCAACTTCAAGTTCAGAATGATCGATCCATTCCAGAACGGCCGTATCGTTATGGAAGTCAACGGTAAGGTCGGAAGGCGCGGTCGGAACGTTCGACGGAGCGGTATACGGAGAGCTATAAAGCCAATCAGAGTAAACCGCGCCTTCGAAAGCGGCAACGCGGAAGTAGTACGTACGGCCCGGTTCCATCTTCCACGCGGTGCGTTCGGTAACGTTATAGCCGGTATAACTCGCATGTTTCCAAGTCGAACCGTCAACGGAGTACTGAACGACAAATCCGCCGTCTTCCGCGTCAAGTTCTTTTCCGTACGTCCAAGAAGTAAGAACAGTTCCTTCGGAATACGTATCTTCATGAACAACAAAGTTTTCCGGAGTAGGCAACGTCGTTTGCGCGATAAACTGATCGCTGTACGCCCAAGCAGACTGTCCGGCAACGTTGGTCGCGGCTACGCGGAAGTAGTACGTTCGGCCGGCAAACATGCCAGTCGCGGTTCGCGTTGTCACGTTAGCTGCAGTTTTACCGCCCGTGCGCCAAGTTTCTCCGTCGAAACTGAATTCGACGATAAATCCGTCTTCATTGTCGGCGTTATCGGTCCAAGACATCTGTACGGTGTTCGTACTGTAGTCGTAGGCGCCGAAAACAATATCGGACGGAGCGGCAGGACGCGTCTTCCCGTCAACCGGAACTTCGTATTCGCCGTATGCGTAATCGGAAACGCCAAACGAATTCCAAGCGGAAACGCGGAAATAATAAACCTTTCCTTCAATCAAGTTCGAAAGCGTAAGCGTCGTCTCGTTCGCGCCGACGGTGTAAGAACCGCTCCAATCCGCGCCGTCGAGAGAGTACTCGATCTTGAAATACAGCTCGTTGGTGGAATTATCGTTCCAGCTCATGACGAAGGAGCGCGTCTCTTCGTCGTATTCCGAGAACGTTACGTTGGACGGAGCGGCGGGCACGCCGGTCGGAACCGTATATTCTACTTCGACCCAGTCGGACGCGCCGTACTGATTTTCCGCGCAAATGCGGTACTTGTACGTAACGCCGCGCTGGAGCGACGTGATATTGCAACTCGTCACGTTAGCGGCAAGATACGCCAGGTCGGTCCACGTTTCGCCGTCGAAGCTGCGTTGAATGACAAACCTGTCTTCGTTCCTTGAATTGTCGGTCCAAGTGAGGGTCGCGGAAGACGTCGCCTCGTCATACCCGACAACTGCGAGATCGGAAGGAGCGTTCGGAGCGATTTCCGGATGAGTATCGAGAACGACCGTAACCCAGTCGGAATAGCCTTCGACGGAAGTCGTGCCAATAAAGTTGCAGGCGCGAACTTCGTAGACATATTCCGTATCTTGTTCCAAACCTTCGGCCGTAAAGTTCGTAACGTCGCGCTGAATGACAACCCATTCGCCTTCCACTTGATAACGGACTTCGTACCATTCGGCATACGCAACGGCGGACCACGTCATCGTCGCCTTGCCAGTCTCGGGCACATACTCGCCAAACGCAGCGTCTATCGGAGCGGCAGGCGGAGCGAAGGTAAAGAATGTAACAGAATCGGAAGAGCCGTCGCCAACCTCGTTTTTCGCAACAACTCGGAACGTATATTCCGTATTGTCGGAAAGCGACAGCACATATTCGGTATCCGTAACCGCAGCGACAGAAATCCACTCTCCGCTAACAAGTTGATCGACACGATAATCGTCGGCGTGATCGACGGAGTTCCAAGTGAGCGTCGCCGTATTGGCGTCGTAGTCGTACTCGCTTGCCACAACGGTAATATCGCCTTCGGGAATCCAAGCTGTATTGAGCTGAGCGGCGACGAAATCAGAGTAAAGTCCTTCAGATCCGCGATACGCGACGGCGGCAACCTGATATTCGTAAACCTGGAAGTTTTCGAGACCTGTCAAATTCAACGAAGTTTCAGTAACGGTAGCGACCGTAGCCCACTCGCCGTCGACCTTCTGCTGTACAACATAAGCTTCCGCGTGATCAACTGAATCCCAAACAAGCGTCGCGAGGCCGTCGCCTTGATACGACTCGCTTGGACCGAATTCAAACCCGACGTTTTCAGGCGCGGCGGGAGCAAGGGTCGTGTCAATAATAACCGACTGCGATTTAGCAGATTCGCCTTCGTTATTAAACGCCGCGACGCACACGAGATAGGAATCAAAATCTTCCAAGTCGTTGATAACGACGTAATTGGAGCTCGCATCCAGATCAGAACCGAATTGCATCCAACCAGAGTCGGTCATTACGTAAAGACGATATCCGTCTGCTGCGTCGACGGAATCCCAATACAGCGTAACCGAATGATCGGCATAGTCGCCAAGGACAAGATTAGTCGGCGCGGCGGGCACGGCCGCAGTATAGACCGTCAGCGTCGTCGCCGGAGAAGAACCGAGTTCGTTGCTTGCAACAATCTCGAACTTATAAGTAACGTTTTCTTCCAATCCGGTAACAGTAAAGCTCTTGTCGGCGCCCTGATACAGAACTTCGCCGTCTTCGTCGGTAATCGTGTAAGAAGTCGCGAAATCCGAACTGTACGAGAATGTCACAGAAAGCGACTCGGAATCGTATTCGTACGCAGCGGTCGGAGCCGCGGGCGCGGCGGCGGTAAAGAGTTCGACAGAACCGCTTGATCCGTCGCCAATTTCGTTTCTCGCAACCACACGGAAGACGTAGTTTGTATTATCGATAAGAGCCGTGAGCGTGTATTCGTTCGCAGTCGTCGTACCGACAGACTTCCAAGCGCCGTCAACATATTGATCGACGCGGTAAGAAGTAGCTTCAGCAACCGAATCCCAAGAGAGAACCGCCGTCTTCGAGATAGAATCGTAGTCCCCGACAGAAACCTCGATCGGGGCGGTAGGAACCCAATTCGTACTGAGCTCGGCGGTAGCAAACTCGGAATAAAGACGCTCGGTATCGCGAAGCGAGTATGCGGCGACTCCAAATTCGTAAACATTATAGTTGTCCAAACCGGAGAGGTCATACGACGTATCCGCTGTCGACGCGATAACGGTCCAGACTCCGTCAATCTTCTGTTCAATATCGTAACCGGCGGCATGTTCGACGGCGTCCCACGCAAAGGTAGCTTTGCCGTCGCCTTGGTACGAGGCCGCCTCGCCAAACGTAAACGTCAAATTCGTCGGAGCTGCGGGCGCAACCGCCGTATTAAGCGTCGCTGACGCAGAACGAGCGGATTCGCCGACTTCGTTAGAAGCAGTAACGCAAACGGTGTAGGTCGAATAATCAGCCAATCCTGTCAACTGAGCTTCCGTAACATTGGCGGCGTAATCGGCAATCTTAACCCAATCGCCGTCTTGCAGGCGATACAAAGTGTATTTCGTTTCCGCTTCTACGTCGTTCCAAGTAACGGTTACGGAATGATTAGCATACTCGCCGAACGCCAGGCCAGTCGGAGCTTGCGGGACCGCGGCCGTATGAACGGTAAGAGTCGTTTCCTCGGAAACGCCCGCGGCGTTTACGCCGGCAATGGTAAACAGGTACGTTTCGTTCTCTTGCAGCCCTGTAACCGTATAAGACTCGTCGGAACCTTCGTAAAGTACGTTCCCGTCGGCGTCTTTAACAATATAAGACGTCGCGTATTCGGCGTTGTAGGAGAGAATCGCCGAAGCGGACTGCACGAAGTAAACATAAGTCGCGGTAGGCGCGGCGGGCGGAGCCTCGGTATAGAATTCATCGGAATATCCGACGCTTCCCTCGCCTTTGCTGTTGCAGGCGGTCACACGGTACTGATAGGTTGTATGAGCCGCCAATCCGGAAAGACCGTACGAAACGGCAGCCTCAGAACCCGCGGGGACGTTACTTGCAATAATCGAGTAGGTCGACTCGCCTTCCGCTTTTTGGGCGACGGTGTAGTAACTCGCATGGGCGAGGTTCGTCCAAGTCAGCGTGGCGGCGCCAGTCGTATAGTCGTAACCGTCGGCCTTAACCTCAATAACGCCCGTCGGGGGAACCAACGTGTCAATGCTTGCGGACAAACTCGGCGTAGAATAACGCGTTTCCGATCCAACCGTAGTGTAAGCGATAACGCGGTAGGTATAGAAGGAGTTTTCTTCAACGGTTGCAGTATAGTCTGTGCCGGTAACGAGGGCTACCTGAGTCCAAGTTCCGTCAACTTCCTGTTCGACAACATAGCCGGTCGCGCCGCCGACAGAAGCGGTCCACGTTAAGGTAGCGATCGTTCCGCCAGAGTAATCGAGGAAGTGAACGTTCGAAGGCGTTGCGGGCGCAACTACCGTATTGAGATCAATCGACGAGTAATCGGAATAAAGCCGTACGCCGTCCAAAAGGGAGTATGCCGCGACGCCAACGACATATTCCTGATTGTCGGCCAGTCCGGTAACTTGATATTGCAAACCGGTCGTCGATCCAAGCACGTTCCAACCGCCGTCTTGGTAAAGCGCGAGCGTGTAGCCAACGGCTCCTTCTGACGCGACCCACTGCAAAGTTGCGGCGTTAGACGCGTATTCCGAAATCCACTCAAGACCCGTAGGCGCATCCGGAGCAACGGTCGTCACAACGGCAATGCTCGCAAAATCGGAGGCAAGCTGCTCGCCGTCTTTCGTCGCATAAGAAGCAACGCCGAAGGTATAGGAAGTATTGTCCGTAAGTCCAGTGAACTGATACGACGTTGTTGCGGTGGAACCGACGACCTGCCAGTTACCGTCCACATTGACGGCTATCATGTAGCCTTCCGCATGGTCGACGGCGTTCCACGATATCGTTTCCGTACCGTCGCCCGTATAAGAGGTCGCGGTTAAACCGGTTGGAATGGCCGGAGTCACGGTCGTATTGAGCGTAGCCGCCGCAGAAGTCGCCTCGCCACGCGTATTAACCGCAGTAACCGTGCAAGAATAATTTGTATAGTCGGCAAGCCCCGTGAAAGTATAGGCAACGTCGCTTGTTACAAACGTTTCCGTAGTTCCGGCGTCAACATTAGTAAGCGCAATCCGATAGGAAGTTGCGTTTGAAACGCCGGTCCACGTCAGCGTGGCGGAATTGCCGGCATATACGCCAAACGCGAGATTTGTGGGCGCGACCGGGGCGACGGTCGTATCAAGCGTAACAAGAGTCGTATCAGACTTGCCATAGACGTTATACGCGGCCACGCCAAACTGATAAGAACTGTTGTCTTCAAACGTTACCAAAGAAGCCAAATTAGCAAGAGAGGTGGCGTCGGTAACAACGGCGATCGGGGTCGTAGAGGCGCCAACGTAAACATAATACCCGTCGATACCGTCGACGGAACTTGGCGCATTCCAAGTCAGCGTAGGATTCTTTGACGATTCAACGTAGTCGGAAACAACGAGGTTCGTCGGCGCAGACGGGGCCGCTCCTTGATATTCATAGGCGCCGGCGTCAACCGTCGCCGAAAAACGGGGAGCTCCGGCAAGATCGGTTACCAACGTTTCGCCAGCAATGTCAAGCGCATAATCGGCAGCCCCGATATTCGAAGCTTGGGAACCGACGGCGAGGGTATAATCGCCGCTTGCGGCGTTCTTGAAAAGCGGAAGACCGGAATCGTAAGTAGCAGAACCGCTCCACGTTGCGTTTACCAAGTTATTGGAGCCGCCAATTCCGGACGAAACCGGGGCCAAACTGCCGTTGACGACAATGGAGTTAGCGACCGTCGCGGTCCCCAACGCATACACGGCGGCTCCGCTGGAACTGTTATTCGCCACCGTCGTATTATACGCGTTCAAAACGCCGCCATTAACCACGTAAATAACGCCGTTGCCAGACGCCGTATTATTGGCAATCAAGGAGTTCGAAACGGTAACCGAATAGGTGGAAAGACCGGTTCCAGAATCGGCCAAAACCGAGGAATAATGGGTCGTAAAAGTATTTCCGGGAATCTCGGAAAGGGGCTCCGTAGAATTAGAAATACTGCTGACATAAAGGATTTGCGTCGGGTTAACCTTTGCGTAAGTACGTCCGTCGCTCGTTATGGTACTGTCGTAAAGACGAATAAAAGACGGACGCGTAAAGTCAGTAGTATACTGGGCGATTTCAGCGCTTACCGGCTTAGAAGCGTCCACAGGGGCAATCTTGACGTAGTCAAGCAAACCCGCGTCCTCATATAACCCAAAGGGCAAGCCCTCGGTATACGCAACAGCAATGTGATACCTCCCGCCGCCAAGATCTTCACAGCCGTAAGCGCTGCGAGCAAGATCTGTGTTAGGAAATGTCTGGGTAATTGTCGCGTTCGTCAAAGTCAGGATAAAATCATATCCCGTAACAATGTACTCGCCAGCGTCCCAAACATACGCATACGAACCTTCCCCGTCGTTATAGTCAAAATCAGAAGTCCAAACCTGAACATAAAGATCTTCGTTTGTAAGATCAACGATTTCAGAAGAAGGAATTACTTCTGCTTCAAAACCGTCAAGGACGTCCTTTTTACCAACCTTGTGCGTTATGGCATAGGCAGCCTTGAGAGCGTCATAATCCATGTTAGAGAGGATTGCCGCAACGGTTGTAGAAGTCTGATGTTCGTGAGCCACGTTGAAGGACTGGGAAACTGCAGTCGTTCCGTCGCTTGCGGTAACGGTGAAATCAACAGACGAAAAGTCTCTTTCCGCCGTCGCAGGCGTGTAATCTTCCTGACCTATAAACCGTAACGTCAGAACTCCGTTTACCAAAGTCGGTTCAGCGGCAAAAATCGACGAGTTCGGGTTAGAACAAGTGAAAGAGTACGTCCAGTCGCCCGCGGAGCAATAATCAGGGAGATTAATTGTACGCGTCGAACCCGTTCCCCCAACGACGTCGCCAATATCGGCGGTCCACTCCGGTTCAACGACCGAAGGCCAATCAAAGTCGCCCGAATAAATAGCCGCGCCATCTCCGGCAGCTTGGTTATCGACGATAATAGAACTCTGGATTGCAAGCGCGCCCTTATTGGCAATAGCGCCGCCCGCGCTCGTCGCTTCGTTTCCAGTCAAAGTAACGTTGGTCAGCGTCAAATCGCCCGCGTTGGCAATCGCCCCGCCGTAATCGGCTTTACCGTTCTTAACGGTAATTCCTTCAAGACTGACGTCGCCGTTCTTAATCACGAACACGCGCGCCAAATCTTTTGCGTCAAAGGTAACGCCGTCTCCCATTCCAACGATGGTCAACGAGCCGTAAGCGGCCGCGTTAATGTCAATTTCGATAGAGTCAGAGGCCGAAGAAAACTGCAGGGTTCCTGAGGCGATGCGAATTACGTCGTCTTCCGGGGACGCGGCCGCGACTTTAATCGCTTCTTTAAGCGCGTCGATCGAATAGTCGCTGGAGGTAATATTGACGACGTTTGCCGTCGCTTCCGTCGGCAAAAGCGCGGAACTCATACCTAAGACGTCGACCGCAAGAAGCTGTCTTTCTTCGAGCGCTTCCGTCAGAAGACGACGGGGCTTCAAAGGAGAACGGTCGCGCCGGGAACGCGACTTTTGCTCGGCATTCGCGCGTTTTTGCGCTCGTTGAGCTTTGCTGTTAAAAAACTGAAAGAAACCAGTCGTCATCCTATTCTCCTTCATTTTGACTCACGTCGGCGTCGGCGCTCCATCGGCGAGCGCTTTCTTCAATACGCAAAAGCGTCAAAGACAAACTGAACATTTAATCTAGTCCGACGCCGCCGCAATCGCGACTCCATCGGAATTGTGCGGGCTATCCGGCTGTCAACAAATGACGCCGCCATGACGCACGAAGCTAAAAGGCGGCTAAAACAGCTCGCTCGCAGATTACAGGTTATAACCGCGAGGCCAACGACCTCGACAGGCGAACGTGCCGCGTCATGAAACAAACCGAGGTTTTCACTTTTTCGTCGCTCAAAATATTGAATCTTGAGATAAAACGAGCCGGAACCTCGCAAACCTCTCTACGGAATACCGTAAATTCCAATTATACCCGAAAGTACGAAAGAATCACTATCAACGTCCATATGGTAAAACGGCGTATAGAAAAGCCGATTGGACTGCGCCATCCTCCCCGCTTTCACGCTATTCCGACGTCCTCTTTGACGCCGAAAGACGTCAAAGATTCAGATTAATCGCGCAAAACTGTAAAAAAGTGCCTAAACGAAGGCGCCTTTTTGCGCATAGCACTTATTATAAGGGATTCAGGAAAACTTTCAAAGAGCAATGTCTCTAATTCGAACTAAAATTGTAAAACTGGCGGGAACAAATGTCACCAGTCAAAGATAGACGTCTGAAATGAGAAACTTCCCGAAAAGCGAAATATACCATTTATTACTTTTTTTAAATTTTTGCTCTTTACATTGATTTTTTCGATGATTATTATGAAGTTGGGACTCCTGTAAGAGACTTTTTTATTTACCTATCTTGTCAATAGGGAGTAAAGTTTTCTCGAGAGTCCTGTGGACTCCAGTGAGGAAGTCGCGTTTTCCCTTCCTATTTTAACTGAATTGTCGTTCTACTCCGAACGCGTTTTGCCGGTATGAATTGCGCGGAACGTCTGATCGGTTTAGCAAGAGGCTTTTGTTAAGATAGTCAAAACCGTCCAAATAGCTAAAAATGGCTATTGTAAAACGCCGCTTTACACTTATAATCCATAACAATTGTTTTTTCCAATCCATCATACCGTTATCAGCTAACGAACCGTATCCGCAGTTTTGCTGCGAACAGCAAGTTGCCGTTTCCGCCGTCGACAGGCGACGGAGCCGTTGAAGAAGTCGTCACCCTTCCCTAGAACGGTCGGTATGAGTTGGAACGTTCAATCCGTTCGGGAATAACGCCAAACGTTCGTCGTTCCCCTGCCGTCCTTGGCAGATAATAGCGACGCGCCCCTTCGACGCCTACAAACGTTCGTTCGTTTCGTTTTGGACGCGTCGAGTCGCCGTGAGCGAATGAACTGGCGTTATGTTGCGAGGTTGCAATGCGCCGCTTGACCATTCTCCTATCGATAGTTACGTTTGTTTTGACATTTGTGTCGTTTAACGAACGCGCGGAAGCTCAGTACATGTCTTCCCCGCAACTTTTCTCAGAAACAAGTTACGACTTTAAGGGTATTCCTCGCTACACAAAACCCCGGCACTCGTTTATCTTCACGAATAACTCCCAAAGCGATCTCCGCTTGGTGGCTGTTCGAACGTCGTGCCAATGCACCCAAGCTTACATTCCCACTAAAAGAGTTTTTAAATCGGGAGAAAAGGGCGAAGTAGTCGCTGAAATTGACGCGGTACGATTTACCGGTTCGCGTCATGCGACCGTTACGGTAACCTTTGAACAATCGGGTCGAACGTTTGAAGTGCCGCTTAACGTCGTAGGCGTTGTTCTAGAAAATGTTCGAGTTGAACCGAACAAACTTAATTTTCTCGTAGATGAAATTAAGTCGATGGGCGACAACTCAGGTTCAGCTCAGGTCAATCGTTCACAAAGAGCGACCGTTTTTTACCCGTCTAACGAAACGGTGGTTCGGGCAGAATGCGCCAATCCTCATGTAGAAGTCCAAATTGGTCAGCCGGTCCGTTCTGGCGGCGGAACGCAAACCCCTCTTGTCGTTTCGATCAAAGAATCGGCTCCCGCCGGCTATATTAACGCCGTAGTTCGCCTGTGGTCTAACGGGATGTACAGTTCATCTCCCGTCACTCTAAACGTTTCCGGTTCCGTGCGAGCGCAATTGAGCGTTTCCCCATCGACGCTAACGTTTTCCACTTCCAAAAACGGCGAAAAGATCACGAAGAACATTGTCGTCACGGCGTCGAAAGAGTTCGTCCTTAAAACAGTTGAATGCGAATCTAAGGCGATTGAATGCAATCTTTCGCAAAAGGCGATAAGACCCGCTCGAGTTTGTGTTATTCCTATTACCTTTGACCCTTCGAAATTACAGGCGGAGTCGACGTTAACCCGCGTAAAAATCGAAACGATCGACGGACGGGTTCTATACCTGACGGCGCAGATATCTTCCGGAAATTTCGCACTTCGGGGAATTAAAGAGATTGAACTCCCAGTTGCGGATTTTTTCGAACAGAATCCTGAAGAAGCCAGCGTCGTTGTTTCAGGAAATCAGCCTGTCGCGGAAAGCAGCGTGGCCGTATCTGGAAATCCCGTTAACGAAGTTCCTTCCGGTTTTGTACAACCCGGAACCGTCCCCGCGACGGCTTCGCAAGCCCCCAATGCGTCGCGTCCTTATGCGGGCAGGCCTACATCGCCCTCGTTCGGTCTCCCCTTTGCGCCTTTTGGCGGCGTTTTCCAATAATACAGAAGCTCGACTGCAGCGCCGTTTTTTGCGTGTCGTCACGCCAAACTACGCCGGATGGGGTTATTCCTTCCGGCGTATTGTTTTTAAAGGCAAGGTATAAATTGCCGTTGCTCTTGCGACCTTTAACTGTTACAGAATTTTATGTCAATTACCAGCACGAACGATTACAGCTACTCAGACCCCAATTCATTTGACGACTCTGGCGAGCGTCTTTTGGTCGGGCTTAACGAAGCGCAACGCGAAGCCGTTACCTATAAAGACGGTCCGTTGCTCGTTCTTGCCGGGCCGGGAAGCGGAAAAACGCGCGTCGTTACGCATCGCGTTGCATGGCTTTTACACACCGGAGTACGCGATTCCCAAATTGCTGCACTAACCTTTACCAATAAAGCCGCGGACGAGATGAAGACGCGTTTAGCTTCTTTGTCCCCGGGGAACCGCGTCTGGATTGGCACTTTCCATAGATTTTGCGCGTACTTATTGCGGTACTACGCTTCCTACGTTGGACTCCACGAGAACTACGCTATCTACGACGCGGATCAAAGTAAAAAACTTCTGGAAAGCGTAACGCCCAAAAGCTCTCTCCCTAACGGAGTAGACGTCCCCAAAATAGCCTCTGCAATTAGCTGGGCCAAAAATTCGCTCGTTTCCGCAGAAGATTATTGCGCGAAGGAAGGAAGTCTCCTCGGGAAAGTTGTAGAGGACGTCTATCCGGCTTATCAAGACGCGTTGCGAAAAGCGAACGCGGTCGATTTCGACGATCTCCTTTTTCATGTAGCCGTCCTTTTAAAAGACAATCCAGAGATTCGCGCAAATCTAGACTATCGTTTCAGATATATCCTTGTCGACGAGTATCAAGACACCAACCTCGTCCAATACGCAATCGCCAGAGCCCTGTCGATCGATTATCCAAATCTTGCCGCGACAGGAGATCCTGATCAGTCTATTTACGGTTGGCGAGGAGCGAACATTCAGAATATTTTAAATTTTGAGCAAGACTTTGAAGACGCAAAAGTCGTTCGTTTGGAACAAAATTATCGTAGCGATAAAAGCGTGCTTCGTATAGCCGACAGTTTAATTCGGCACAACGTTTATCGAAAGGAAAAAAGCCTCTATACGGAAAACAAGGAAGGAATTCTTCCTCGCGTCGTACAGTGCCTTGATCAACAGGAAGAAGCGGAAGTTATTGCAGCTGAGATCGCAAGCGAAATCGCGGCTGGAAAACGCCGTCCCCGAGACTACGCTATCTTTTATCGGATTAACGCGCTGTCGCGAAACTTGGAATATGCGCTCAGACGTTATGGAGTTCCTTTTCAGTTAGTTCGAGGTCTTGAATTCTTTAACCGTAAAGAAGTCAAAGATATTTGTTCATACATGCAGCTGGTTTACAATCCCAGCGACGTTATTTCGTTCAAACGGGTTGTAAATCTACCGGCACGGGGCGTGGGAAGCGTTTCATTAGCTCGTCTGCAAGTCTACGCGGAAGAAAACAACACGACCCTTTTTGAAGCGGCGCGCAACGCAGGAACCATTTTCGGTCTCTCGACAAAGGTGAAGAAAGCGTTGGCAAAATTTGTCGCGTTAATCGACAAATTACATAAAGCAGTTGCTGACGACGATGATCTGGAAGTCGTTTTAAGTATTCTGCTTGACGAAATTAAATATGTCGATTACTTGCGAAACTCCATAAAAACAGAAGAGGACGAGCAGCGTCTTGCGAATATTCAAGAATTGCTGTCGGAAGTTCGTGAGTTTGATTCCGACTTCGCACAGATTGAGCAAGAGAAATCGCAGGTTACCCTATTTCCGGAACAAAAACAGAATTCAGATCGACTCGGACGGTTCTTAGAACAGATTGCGTTGGTAAACGACGTCGATTCATGGAGTTCAAACGACGATCGAGTGTCTCTCATGACGCTCCACGCCGCAAAAGGACTCGAATTTCCCGTCGTTTATTTAATCGCGCTTGAAGACGGAGTTGTTCCGCATGAACGTTCCCGAAACGATAAAAGCCAGTTGGAAGAGGAAAGAAGACTGTTGTTTGTCGGCTTAACGCGCGCGGAAGAGGAATTGAGAATGACTCGCACAAGATTCCGAGAATTCCGCGGCAGTTTTTCGCCCTCAACGTCAAGTCGTTTTCTCTTTGAATTTCCGCGCGACGGAGTCGATATGTACGAATCCGTCGACGAATGGTTTAATGCGATTCGCGACGCCCGTGCGGAAGATCCCAAATCCAAAACTGTTTTGCCGCGTCTACTTGAACGCAAAGAGGGAATATCGCAACGACAGTCTCTTTGGGAAGAAGGAATCAACAGCAAATCTTTGGAAGAAGACTTCCACACTTACGGGCGCGGAATTGCTTCCGCCGGCAAACCTTCGTTCCAGCGAGATCATTCGTTCGGACCAAAGCCCGACTTCGCCGACGTCGACGTTCCGCCCAAAAAACAGGACGCAGAATACCTCGCCAGCAGACAATTCGACGAATTCGACGGTATTGACGAACCGGTCGACGAAGACCCCGTTTTCAGCGGCGATTTTGATTCGGCTCTCGAGGAAAATACCAGCTTCGGCAAAAGATTTAGACCGGAGTCAGGTATCGGGAACTTACCGGAACCACAGAAACGAGAAGAGAAAAAATCGAAGCGAAAAATCAACCCAAGAGCGGTTTCTACCGGTTCCGATATTGCCCGACACAATATTGACAGAAGCAGTCAAGGCGAACGTCAATTGCAGGCAATTCGAATCAATTCGTTTGTTCGACACCGAAAATACGGAGTTGGCGTCGTCAAAAAACTCATGGGACCGTCTTTTGATCGTATTGCGACTGTCTCGTTCCTTTCCGGAATCGGCAAGATTGAATTATCCGTCAACGATCCAGACCTCAGTCTCGTAACAATAGGCCGGGGCGAAAAATAACAGACTCTGTTCAGCATTCGACTCAGACGCCGCGCTAATCCATAGCGCGGCTTTTTCATTTTCCCTTAGATAACGCTATAAACAGCTGATAAAACGCCGTCTCTGCGCGTCGAAAAAGAGCAAAAGCAAAAAAGAGTCTCGGCGTCAAACTGCTCTTGAACAGCTTGCTGAATTTCGGTACTATTCCCTAGTTATCATCCGTAGAAGGCGGCCGTTTGTTACGCGCAAACGGGTATTTCGCGCGTTTGCAAAGCGTTGACGCCTGAGTGGGATTATCAGGCGTTTGTTTTCGACGTTCGTTTTGCTCGTACACGCCGCGGGTTGCGAAACTCATGGGATCGAATCGCCCGTAACGTTAATAATACAAGAGTACGGTTATGTTATTGAATCACAAGACGCAAATGACTTTCAGTATTCGTCGGAACCTGCGTTCCAACGTTCAACGACGTTCCCATCTGACGTCGTCTCGAACGCTGTTCGTAGCCGTAACTGTTGCGCTTATTTCGTTTTTCACCCTGAGCGACGCCTCGCTGGGGGTGGAACGGAACGATCCGGTTGGAAGTCAAACGCAACCGAAGAGCAGCTCTTACGCGTATTCTCCGAGCAGAGCAGAACAGAGCGAATCAGTAAATTCGAGCGTTTATGCCGCCGGAGAATCAGACGCTTCTACACGCGCGACTCAGACTGCCGTCTCTCGCAAGCCTTCATATTCCGATTACGGAGAACCTGCGCAGAATGGACGCTGCCTGCAAAAGACCTTCCGCGTTCCTACTGATAAAGACGCGGCGCTGGTCGGAACCTTTGTACTGAGTTTCCTACCCAAAGCGCTCCAGTCGCAAACGTCTTGGCGTTACGACGACAAAGACAATACGCTAACCGTTTACGGGCCTGCTAAATCGATAGAACTCTCTGAAAAGTTTCTCAACGATTTCAGCGAACCTATGTATGAAGCGTTTTTGAACGCGAGAGAATATGTGAGCGTCGCCGGAGTTTCGCCGAGGCCAGACTTGCGGGGACACACCAACGCCGCTCAGGCGTTAGCCGAACGAGCCAACGGTTCGCCAAATTATTACGATCCTGCCCGGAACAGAGTTGTTAAAGTCGCATACGAACCGGAAGGGGCTCTTATGCCGGAACGTTCCGATTATGCCGTTACTTTTGGCGCAGGCGATGAAATAACGGGTAAAGAATCCGTCGAACAGGAACCTAAGCGTCAAACGCCCCGTAAAGTGTGGGGACAGTCGCCGGAAATTCAAGAAGCGGCGACTGACGAAGATTCCAAACTCGACGTTGTCTCTTACCGGTGCCTGCCCAGCGCATGCGATCAAGTGGGGCTTCGTTTCCAACGTCAGTTTGCGTCCAATCCCTCAGTAGCGTTTACAGTCGATCGGGATCTTGGAACGATTATCGTTCACACGACGAAAAAGACACAGCGCGAAGTTGAGCGTTATCTGGCTCAATTCCAAGTATATCCTGACAAGAACTCCGACGCCGCCTCCGACATGCGTATTGCGACGGGTACGGTCGAAAGAATTGACGGCGTAGAACGAGACGAAACCGCCGCTCAACGCGTCGCGCGACAAACGTTTGCCGGCAATCAGACGAGCAATGTCTCCGGTCCGTTTGCGGATCAAGCGCGTGCAAGTGAAATTGACGACGTTTATCAACCGCAGTACCGCAAAGCAGAAGAGCTTCAAGACGCCCTTCTCCAGCTTTTTGGCGAACGTCTTCAGCGGCGTGAAACCAGTCCTGACGCGCCGTACAGCATGCGGCAGATCGCCACATACCGCTTCGTCAAGCGTCAGCGTCCCAACGACGTTGATTTCAGAACGTGCGACGTCGCTATCGACGCGCTGCATAATCAAATTGCGCTCCAAGGAGACGCCGTTCTGTGCACGCAAATGCTCGCGCTTCTTCGCGCCATGGATCAACCGCCGCTTCGCAACGGAAACGTGCGCCGATTCATTCCGATCCGTAACGGCGACTCTTATAAAATTCGGCAAATATTCGAATACGATTCGCCGCAAAACACACGAAAAGTCGGCGCGTTCAGTTCACGCTACACACTCGACCGCATTGCCCGTCAATTCAACTGCGAAGGCGAACTGAAACGGTTGTATGACAGGACGAAACCGATCTCTGATCGTTACGCCAGCTATTTTTCCTCTATTCCTGAAACTGACGATCAATCGTTGCTGGCCAAAGTAAGCAATGCGTCCACGACGCCTGCGCAAGCGCTTCAAGCGGCGTTCCAGGCTGCAGACACGATTCTTCAGACCAACGGGTACGAAACGTCTTACGGCGTTCGCCAAGTTGCATATCAAGACGAGGGAAACTCGTCGCTCGTCCAAGACGGTCCCCTTGATCCGAACTTTGACCGTACTCCGCATGGAGTTGGGGTTGTCCAAGACTTTACGCCAACCGTTTTGCAAGATATTGACGTTATTATCGTTGACAATGCGACGGAAGCCGAATTCGAGCGAATTAAGCAAATGATCGAACAGATCGAAGAACTCGCGAAAATAGCCGACGTCAAAACGGAAATATACTATTTGGAACATGTTGATTGCGCCATGCTCCATGGCGTGTTAACGACCCTGTACGAAGAAATGTTTACGACAAAACAAGGCCGTGTCGTATTCTACGCTCTTCAGAATCCGAACGCCCTTCTCGTCGCAGGTTGGGGACAAGCGTTCAAAGATATGAAAGATCTTATTGAACTCTTCGATCAGCCTATCAAAGAAGGGACAGGCACGATTCGAGTCGTTCATCTCAACTACGCATCTGTCGACGAAATAGCTTCCCTTCTTACAGAAACGTTTGTTACGCCGCAGACGACGGGAACAGGCGGTCTTGCGCCTCGTATTCGCGCTTTTGCCGACGTCAGAACCAATTCGCTCATTATTCAAGCGGCTCCGAACGACTGGGAGGAAATACAATCGCTTCTGCTGGAACTTGACGTCAACAAAGCGACAACCAAACTGACAACTCGCGTTTTTCCTCTGAAAAACTCCCTTGCGGAAAATATCAGAACGACGATTATGAACGCGATTCTGCCCGCCAAACAAGGCACCCTCGAAACGAGCGCGGCAAAGTTCCCGGTTCTCGAGTTGCTCTCCGTCGACGACTCTGGACGTAAACTTGTCGAATCCGGCATCATGATGGACGTTGACGTCGTCGCTGACGTTTATCACAATCAGCTGATTGTCAACGCGCCCGAGGACTGCATGGAATTTATGGAACGGCTCATTGAGCTGCTCGACGTAGCGCCTAAAAAAGCGCAAATCCGTTTCTTCCAAGTTCGCAACGGCGACGCGGGCCAGATCGCGCAAACGATCCAATCGATACTTGCGACGTCCGATAATAACCTGTCTACGCCGACTTTACCGCAGGCGGAAGGCGAAGAATCTTTCGTTCCCGTTCGCTTCGCGATCGACTCGCGCACCAACGTCATTATTGCCGCCGCGGCGCCGAAGGAGCTCGCTATTGTAGACGCGCTTATCGTCGCTCTTGACGTTAAAGACACAAGCAACCGTGAAGAAGTCGTCGTTCAGTTGCGTAATATCCAAGCGCTGGTCGTCGCTCAGGCTATTGACGACTACCTCACTCAAAAACAAACGCTCGAAACGACGTCGGAGGTCTTGTCAAATTATCAGCTCTATGAATCGCAAGTCATTGTCATTCCGGAATCGATTTCCAACTCCATTATTGTGAGCGCTTCGCCCAATGAAATGGACAGCATTCTTGAAATGATTAAGACGTTCGACCGCGATCCTCCGCAAGTCGTTATTCAAGTCTTGATTGCAGAGGTAACCCT
>CADACS010000033.1:0-14845 GCA_902786505.1 uncultured Planctomycetota bacterium
TACAAAGCAGTCCCGCATCCTTGGTTAACAGTATTACCAAAAGGATCAAGCGACAAGCGTTCGCAAGTTTTAGGAGGGGAGGAAAAACTAATGAAAAATACCGTTTTAACCTCATTGAAGTCGACGATAGCAGTCGTGCTAATACTTTTTACAACACACGCTTACGCGACCGATTGGGAGACTTGCTCAACAGCGCCATCGTCCAAGGAAACGTTCGTATTTCCCGTAACTTATACCAAAAATCTGGAAGTCGGGGCCGACACGCAGGCTTCACTTCTGGAAACAATACGAACTGAAGCGGCTCTTTGCGAGGTCTTCCCTTACAGACTCCTTTGCGGGTGGGATGGATACATTTACCGGTACGAGCTAACCTTTGAGCGCTATCTTCCTTTCTATCGGTTTAAACAAAGGGTCGCGTCTGCTTCCCGAATGGATATAGAGCAGTGCGTCAGCGCGTTTGATGGGTTGAACAATAGGGAAAAGGCGTTCGTTCTGACTGCGCTCTTTATCTTTGAGCGTTCGCGCCGCCTACGCGACGTCCCACAGAAATCCGTGACTGACGGTTCCAAAGAGCAGGAATATTGTTATCGTATGGAGCTGTCAGACCCCGTTGATCTCCGTAGAATCAGCAAATTAGCAGAAGACGGCGACGCCAGTGGTCTTCGCAGTCTTTTTTCAGAAAGTATTTCTGTTTTTCCCGCTCAACGTCTTTCTGAATATATTCAAGAGAGGGCGGCAAGTGGAGAGTACGTACCCGCCTATTGTTACAATCCAGAATTTTGCGGAGTTTTTACGCCGCTGCTTTACCCAGATTACGCGCCTGACGAACAGATAGATTCGTCTGTCTGGCGGCGTTGGCGGGACGTGATTGCAGGATGCGCGGACGTTAATGAAGTCGCCTTTGAGGGGTTCCGATCTGACGATCTGCTCTTTCCCATGGAGAAAGTTACAAGAGAAAACGCTCGGAGTCTTGGAAAATTAGCCGTTGACTGGATCGAGAATCTTGATCTCTGCGAAACGATTATTGAGCAGAACCTTGGGTTCAACGTTTCAGACGAAGATTTTTTGGCGGATTACGGCTTTGCATATCCGGGCGCGCCGGACGACAAAGTGAAGTCCCCTTTTATGGAGAACTTTTTAAAAGGGATTGAAGAGTTGGAAAAGTCAGGCGGGAACGAAGTTTCACTCATGAAAGCGCTGAGAGAATATTGGTTTGCGCTTCATGTCGTACCGGCGTCCCAGAGGTGGACCGAGGAACTTTCTTCCTCCGGCGTCAGCTTCCCCTTGCGGGGAAATAGCTCCGCGCGTGACGTTACGCTTCGGGACATTTCTGTCGCGCTCATGTCGAATCGTCTTCCGTATACGGGAGATCCGCAGTTTACTGCGCCTCCTAAAAAACTTACGGAAGAAGAAAAGCGCATTGAGGCCCCTTGAACGTTTGATCGGTTTACCGGGGTTGTTTAGCGTTCGGCGCCGTTTGGGGGCGTTGGCGAAGTTTTATGCGCGTATTATTTTCTTCCTGCCATAATTATCTTGATCCGACGAGCGGCGCCGCGATTTCGACGCGCGCGCTGTTGCGCGAGTTGGTCAAACGGGGCGTTGAAACGCGCGTGTTCTGCGGTTCGTTTTTTGACGCTCCCGATTTTTCCATGAAAGATTTTACCGATCTTCTTTCACGTCAAGGCGTCCGCGCGGCCGTCGAAACGCGCCGCGTTACACTTGACGGGCGCAGCTCGGAATTCAAACTCGCGCGGTTCGACGATTCCGGAATTTCGGCGACCGTCCTTTTGCCGCATGACGCGTTCGTCTCAACCCGTCCTCCCGGCAGTCTTTCCGAAAGGACGGGGAAACTTTTTCTCAAGCTTTTATTCGCGGAGCTGGACGCGTTTCCCGCAGACGTTTACGCGAGCTACGGGGGATACTGGGCGGCGCCTTACGCGGCGGAGGGCGCCAAACGTTGCGGCGCGGCGAACGTTTTCTTTTTGCACAACTTGGCGTACCGTCGCCGCGAACTGTTTGACTTTTTCGATTTAATTATTGTTCCGTCGGACTTTGCGCGGCGGAGATATTCGGAGAGACTTGGAATCTCCTGTGAAGTCGTTCCGCCGGTAATCGACGAATCGCGAATCCTTTCGGATTCCTTCGATCCACGCTGGATTACGTTTATTAATCCTTCCGTTGAAAAAGGGCTGTATTTCTTTCTTGGACTTGCGCTTGAACTGAACCGCCGGCTTCCAGCCGCACCCCTGCTCGTCGTGGAGGGCCGGGCCGGAATCGGCGCGCTGACCTCAATTCCGGAAGCGCGGACGCTGACCAATCTTTATTATTCCCGGACGCTCGACGAACCTCGGGAAATCTACCGTCAGAGCAAAATATTGCTCGCGCCGTCCCTTTGCGAAGAGACCTTTTGCCGCGTCGCCGTCGAAGCGGCGGCGAACGGGGTACCCGTTGTCGGTTCCAACCGCGGCGCCATTCCGGAGGTTGTCGGGGATAAGTCGCTCGCGCTCCCCATTCCCGCGCGTTTCACGCCTTCGGCGCGCATAACGCCCGAAATTTCAGAACTTGAACCTTGGCTGGAAACGATCGTTTCGCTCTGGAACGACGAGAATAAGCGGAAAGAGATTGGCGCCGGTCTTCGCGCGTGCGCCGCGCGGTTTTCGCGGGAGCATACGGTTGCCCGTACGCTCGAATTACTGCAAAACGCCGTTCGCGGCCGGAAAAAATAAACGCGTGGCCGCGATCCGAATAAGCGCGGCCCGGCGCCGGAGACGCGCCTATAGACGGCGCTTGAAAGGACGAACTAAAGTCGTTACAATAGAACTCTGTATTTATTGCGGCGACGGCGTTCGTTTTTTGCCTGACAGCCGCGTTTTCCATGAGCGTAAAGGAGAGAGTAGTGAGTTTTTGTCCTCAATGCGGCGCCGAAGTGAACGGCTCGTTCTGTCCTCAATGCGGCGCAATTATTGAAGCTGTCAACACTTCCAGTCAATCTGCCGGAACAGACGGCAATCCCTTTCAGGCGGGCTCTCAGGCCCCCTCGAACGCCGGTCTCCGAATGGGCTCGTTCGGCGGCGGCGCCGGCGCGGCCGACGTCCCGACGTTTAGCGAGGCGTTTCCGATGGTTATGAAGAAGTACGCGACGTTTTCCGGCCGCGCGAGCCGTCCGGAATTCTGGTACTTCTGGCTGACGTGCTTCCTCGTCAATTTCGTATTCAATTTGATTGCTCAGCTTCTCGGTCCGGAATCGGCGGCCAGCGGTATTATTGCGATTGTTCAAGGCCTGTTCGGTCTCGCGATCATTATTCCTCACATTGCGGTTGTCGTTCGCCGTCTGCACGATACGAACCGTACGGGCTGGTGGTTTTTGATTGTCTTCATCCCGCTTATTGGGGCGATTATACTCCTGCTTTGGCTCGCTTCGGCGCCGACTCCGGGAACGAACATGTACGGCCCGCAGCCGCGCAGCCGCTGATTTCACGCCGTTTTCATAACGGGAACGCTAAAACAGCGTGTCGACGTCCGCGTATGTCCGCGAACGTCGGCGCGCTTTAACTCCGCGAGCGGCAAGGGAATAGTATGATATATTGTCCTCAGTGCGAAACGGAAGCGCAAGGGGCGTTTTGCCCCCGCTGCGGCGCCGCGCTCGACCCTGCGGTTCCTGATATTCCCGGTTTTGGAGACGCGGTTAAAACGTGCCTTAAAAAGAGCTTTACGTACCGCGGCCGGGCAAGCCGGTCGGAGTACTGGTATTTCTTCCTCGCACTCGCGACGGCTGTTGTCATACTGCTCATACTTCTCGTTTCGTTTGACGATCTTCACTCGCGTAAAGGAACCGTCGCGGTTGCCGCGGCGCTCGGCGCGTTCTATCTTATTACGTTTGCGCCGTTTCTCGCCGTAACGGTTCGCCGTCTGCACGATATGTCGCGAGCGCGCCGTACGGACAGACCGCGCGCGTTTCCTCTTCGATGGCTGACCGTGATACTGGCGGTAATCTGCCCGTTTGTTTTGGCGGCGCCCTCGACGCCCGGCCCGAACAGATACGGCCCGCGGCCGCGGCGGCGCAAATAAACGCCGCTTCAAACGCGGCGCGCATTATCTTTCGGCCAAGTGTGAGGCCGTTCTGTGTTTTTAAAGAATTCGCCGTCTTCGCTTGTGGAACCGAACGTCCTATATATGATTCGCCGCTCGGCGCTTGACCGTGCGGCTAAGAGATGATACAATGCAATCGAGGGGAGGTTTGTATCATGTCTAATGAAGTAAACGCCCAATACCGCGACAGGCTTTTTAAATTTATTTTCGGCAATCCGGCTCACAAGGCTTGGACTCTAAGTCTCTACAACGCCGTCAACGGTTCGCGCTACACCGACGAAAACGCGATAGAAATCAATACGATAGAAGACGCCGTTTATTTGGGAATGAAGAACGACGTTTCGTTTTTAATCAACGATACGTTGAATCTTTACGAGCAGCAGAGTACGTTCAACCCTAATATGCCGATGCGTTTTTTAATTTACGCGGGCATGCTTTACGACAAGTACGTCCGAAATACGTGGACGTACAGAATTTACAGCTCTTCTTTACAGAAGGCTCCCGCGCCGAAATTCGTCTGCTTCTACAACGGCGCCGCCGACAAGGAGGACCGTGTCATACTGAAGCTTTCGGACAGCTTTGATAAAGAATCTGTTTCGGATATTGAAGTTACGGTAACAATGCTCAATATCAACTACGGTCATAATCAGGAATTGCTTAACGCCTGTAAACCGCTGTATGATTATTCGTGGTTTGTCTATCAAACGAGTGAAAAAAGAAGACGCGGTATGGAGTTAAACCTTGCTATCGACGAGGCGCTAAACGAACTTCCCGATAATTCTACGCTCAAAAAATTTCTCATGGACAATAAAGCGGAGGTAAAACGAATGTGTATCACGGAATATGATCAGGAACGCGTCTTGGCTCAACAGCGAGAAGAAGGACGGCTCGAAGGACGTGTCGAAGGACTTATCGAAGAGAAAAAAAACACGGCGGAAAAGTTGCGCCAGAGGGGATGGTCTGTCGAGGAAATCGCGGATCTGCTGGGAGTTCCCGCGGTTGACGTAGAGGTTTGGCTTGCTTCCAAATAACCGTTAGACGGTCGGGCGATTTCTGCCGGAATTTATTGAGAAATAGCGTCAATAAACCGCCGTCAGTCTGAGATTTGGCGTATATTATCGGACCGGAGGTTGGGATAAACGTTTGCTTACGCAAGAGTTTGCCCCGTCCTCCGGTTTTTATTATGCCGCATAGGCGTTCAAACGTCGAAATCGCAGTCGGGCTCTTCGGCGAGGAAGTCGCCCGTGAGCGCGTAGGCGCGCGACCGGCTCCCGCCGCAGCTGTGGCGGAACGTGCACTTTCCGCAGCGGCCGTGATAATTATCGGGATTCTGGAGCGCCTTGAACGTCGGATGGTTCTGATAGACGTCGACGACCGAATCGTTCGGGAACCGACCGCAGACGACCGGAAGAAAGCCGGCCGGGAAGATTTCCCCATTGTGCCCGACGAACATAATGCCGCGCCCGTCGGTCACGCCCAAAGGCGCGCGCCCGTGGCCGTGGCCATGTCCAATGGCGGGCTTGCCGGCGTCTTTGTTTTCCGCCGGCTGCGTCTTCATAGCGGCGGCAAACGCGGAATTCGGAAAACTCGGCCTGTTCTTCGGCGCGGCGGTCGGCGAGCCGCCCTGTTCCATAACGAATCGGCGGTAATGGGGCGCTTCGGTCGTACGTACGGAGTAGGGCTTCGTCTGGGAATGCCGGTACAGTTTCGCAAAGACTTCCCGGTATTCCGGGGGCGTAATTCGAATCTCTTCGACGCCGCGCCCGACCGGAACGAGGAAGAAGACCGACCACATCATAATCCCTTTGTCTTCGAGCATATCGGCGATCTCGTCGACGAGCGCGGCGTTGCGGCGCGTAATCGACGTATTGACCTGGACGGGCAGTTCCAGATCGCGCGCGTACTGAAGCATGTCGAGCGCCTTGTTAAAGCTGCCGTCGAATCCGCGGAACGCGTCGTGGACTTCCGGATTCGGCCCGTCGATACTGATTCCAATCGCGGACACGCCGGCCTCTTTTGCCTTTTTGAACGCGTCGAACGTGGCGAGCGGGGTCGCCGAGGGCGTGAGCGCCGAGCCGATACCGAGTTCCGTCGCGTGGCGAATGAGATCGAACAGATCGGCGCGTTTGAGCGGATCCCCGCCCGTAAAGCAGATTGTCGGCTTGCGCGGGAATCGCGCCACGTCCTCCAGAAGCGCGAGCGCCGTCTCCGTCGGAAGTTCGTCGGGCGCCGCGGTCTCCTGAGCCGACGCGCGGCAGTGCTTGCAGACAAGATCGCACGCCTGCGTTACCTCGTAATAGAACATGAGCGGATTGACGCTGAAATCTTCCTGCGTATAGGGTTGCGGACGCATATTCTTTCTCTTATTTCTAAAAAGCTAAGCCACGCTGTAAAAAAAGAGCCGAAATCGAACCGCGGCGCGAGTTCTCATTCGGCTCTCGTTCTTCTAAGTAACCGCGTTGACGGCGTTAAAACCCGCGCGGAATACGGCCGGCCGCCGCGCCGGCGCCGGGATAAGGCGCTCCGACTCTGGCCGCGCCTCCGCCGTATCCGCCGTAACCGCCGCCGTATCCTCCGCCATAGCCTCCGTATCCGCCTTGCGCGCGCTGTCGCGCCATGGCGTTCATCATTCCGGGGCTCGTCATGGGCGAGAACATTCCCGCGCCGCCAATGTACGGGGTAGAAAAGGTTTGCGGCAAGGTCTGCTGCGTTCTGAGATTCGTCAGATACTGCGCGAGCACTTTTGAGTTAATCGAATGAAGTTCGACGACGCGCACTTTGCGCACGCTCTCTTCCAGAATGTCTTTATCGACTTCCTTGACGTACTCTTCGATCTCTTTGGCAAGCGCTTCGGGCGCGTAAACTTCAAGCGAATTCGTCGCCATATTCGGCATGATTCTCGGCGAAAGATTGCCGGGGAGCAGCGTCGTCTGGAACTTGCGCGAGAACGCGCTCAGAACCTGCTGCGCCATGCGCGTGGGGGACGTGTTTTCGACCTTGATCTTGTACGGCTTGGTGATCGGCTGCGGGAAGAGCGTGACGTCGTCGAGAACGACGAGCAGCGCGCCAACCGCGTCGCGGTCCGCTTTTGTCCCGTAGACCATGAGCGTATTGAGCGCGACGTCCGCCTGGAACGTCAGGTTTGTGTTCGTACCGATCGTTTGGACGTTGACGCCGGAAGACGAATAGTAATCGTAGTAATTATTTACGTTGCGGCGGTTGATGCGGTCGGCGAGGTACGTCTGCAGGCGCGGAACGATCTGATTGACGCCGACGTTTTCAACGCGGTATACGGTATAGTTGCGGCTCTCCATTAAGACGCGGCTCCGCGCCTTCTCCATATTCTCTTCGGTCATGTAGGAGAGATAGCCGTTCTGCGAGAGAAAGTCGTTTCGGTCTTCGCCTTCTTCCGATTCGGTTTGATTGACGCCGTTTTCCGCGGTCTCCGCCGTCTGCGGCGCATGCGCGGCGGGCTCCGCTTGCGGCGCCGGTTCCGACGCGGCCTTCTTTTCGGCGGCTATTTCCGCCAGCTTCTGCTGAAACGCTTCGAGCGCGGCTTCGTCGCTCGACGAAAGGAGAATCGAACCGTCCGGATTCACAACGACGTAAACGCCGGGCGCCGCTTCGATCTTTTTGGCCTCTTCCGCGGGGGCGGACTCCGGCGCCGGCGCCGGTTCCGCGGTATTTTCCGTAACGGGCGCTTGCGGCGCGGCCTGCGCCTCTTGCGCGTCCTGTCCGCCGTCAAGAATGAGCGCGTTCGTTAACGAGCTCGTTAGAGCCGAACGCGCCCCTGAAAAAAAAAGGGACGCCGCGACTAACGAAAGGGACGGGCTGAGCGCCGCGCTCGATTTCGGTTCGTCTTTTGATTCCGCCGGTTCCTCCGCAGGCGATTCCGCGGCAGGTTCCGTCGCCGCGGCGGCCGCGGCGGCGGGCTCTTCCGTAACGGGCGCAGGCGCGGGCTCTGCCGGAGCAGGGGCGGTTTCCGCCGGAACTGGCGCGGGCGCGGGAGCGGGCTCGGCCGGAGCAGGGGCGGTTTCCGCAGGCGCAGGCGCGGGCGCGGGCGCGGGCTCTGCCGGGGCCGGAGCGGTTTCTGCCGGAACTGGCACGGGCTCGGCGGACTCTTCATCCTGAACGATTCCGCCGTCCCCTTTGACGACCGTTACCGGATTATCGAGCTTCCAGTTTTTAACCGCTTCGCTAACGACTTGCGCCGCGTCGACTCCGTCGAGCGACAGCGTGCGCATTGGGCCCGACTGCTCCTTAACTTGGAGCGCCGGATTCTGCGCCGCGATCGGCTGCGTTTCGGGCGTTTGCGCCGAAAGCGCCTGCTGTAAATCTTCGGTCGTGAGCGGCTGGAGCGATTTCAGATCGACCTCGCCGGAATTCGCGCCTTTCGCGGCGGCGTCTTCCGCCTGACGCTTCTCATTGTCGCGCAGATAGATGCGTCGTCCGTCGGTCGAGGAGCCGCCGTACGGGGTAACCTGCGCGAACGGCTTAATCTTCTGGAGCTCTTTTTCGCCCATCTTGATTAAGACTTGGCGGATCTCTTCAAGCTTGGCGGGCGTGGCGCGCACGAGGAGCTGATTCGACGATTGGTCGAGCCGCGCGTCGACGTACGAGCCGTCCGTTTCGATCATGCCGAGCGCCTGACGGACCGTCGAAGGATCGCAGTAGAGCAGGTCGAAGACGAACAGTTCTGTCTCTTCCGGCGCGACGACGTCGAGAATATCCTGAACGAGTTTGTGCTCTTCGGGACGCCCAATGACGATGAGCTTGCCCGTCGAGTAGTCGCGGTACATATTGATGTCGCGGCCCTGCTCGTAGAATATCTGGTAGAGCGACGTGAGCGCGGAAGAATTCGACAGCGTGTACGACTGCATGTAGGCGTCCGGATCGGCGAGGCCGCCCGCGCGTACTTCTTCGATAAGATCTTCCACCGCTTTGTGTTGGATCGCCGTGCCGCGAACGATCAGACATTGACTCGAGGAGTCGAGCTGAACTTGGAACGCGGGGTCGTTGTAGTAGAAGTTGCGCAGCGACGCGACGAGACGCTGGAAGTTGAGCGAACCGATATTAAAGACCTTAAACGACGTATTGCGTTCGGGATCTTTTTCGTCGATTTCGACGACGAGCTGTTCGATCTTCTTTTGTTCGTCTTCGTACGCTTTAACGAGGACCGAGCGGGACGCCTGGTCGATAACGACGGTCGCCTGCGGGAACATCGTTATGATCGCGGTTCGCGCGACGGACAGCTGCGAATTCTTCAGACGGTAGACGCGCGAGGTCATGCCGTCGTCGTGCTCTTCGTTGAGCTGATTGACGAGCTGCGCGATCTTGTCGTGTTCGTCCGGTTTCGCGAGAATGACGATCTGGTTCTCGCTTGTGCCCGCGCCGATCTTGATATTCGGATAGAGCGGGAGCAGAAGCGCGGAGAGCTGCGGGAGCGTCATGCGGCGAACCGTATACGCGACAAGTCGTTTCGTCGCGCCCGGACGCTCTTTTATCATTTCGTCGACGAGCGCGCGAATCTTCTTCTGTTCGGCTGGCCGGGCGTAAACGACAATGAAGCCGGGCGTCGCCGTCGGCAGCTGGACCGCTTCGGTCGAGATCGCCGCGATCGCGGACGCCGCGTACGGAAGGGACGCGACCGGAATATCGCTGATATCGTACGCCACGGGCGTATAGCGCGATTCTTCCGGCTCTTCGACGTCAAATTTCTCGATCAGTTTTGCGACTTCCGCGTGTACGTTTTCCGGCGCGGAGACCATGAGGTCGCCGGAGGTCGAGGAGAAGAAGTAGCCTTCGCTCGGGAACGCGTACTGGCAGTAGTTAATGACGTCGGCCAGGCGCATGTGGAGCAGCGGATAGCGCTTTAAGACGCGGGGCTGGAACGCTTCGCCGATCGTTTCAAGCGCCTTGGCGACATATTCCTGATCGGAAGCGCTCCCCCAAACGAGAATGCGGTTGTGCGCGATGGGATACATAACGACGCCGGGCAGCTGCGGCTGGAGCAGCTCGATCGCGGCGTACGCGGCGCGTTCCGACGTCGTATAGATCTTCATGGCGATTCCGTTGGCGTCTTCCCCTTCGGGAACCGTTTCGAGCTGCGAGAGCAGCATGCGGAATTTATCGTGATTGAGCGGGGACGCGACGACGAAGATTTCGTTCGCGCCTTTGCCGGGGTAAAGCCCGACGGCGGGCAGAACCGCGGGGACGATCTGAACGACTTTCGTGAAGTTAACTTTGTGCAGATAATAAGTTCGGAGCTGAACGCTTCTTTCCGCCTGGTCCTTCCGGCGCATTTCGAGGTATTTGGCGATTTTGCCCTGAAGATCCTCCGAAGCGGTAACGACATATTCGTACAGCGCCGAGGCGGGCACGATAATCGCGCCGAGCGGCTGGAAGTGCGCGTGCAGTTCCGTGTAGACGGGCCAATAAGAATCGACGGCGTCCCAAGTGTACGTCGCGACGCAGAGCGCGGCGTCGCCCTCGGCGGGCTTGTCGAACTCCTTGAGCGCGGCGGCGACCGTCGCGTGCTGGTCGGGCGTTCCGTAAACGACGACCGAGCGTTCTTCCGCTTTGGGCGTAATCACTATGTTAGGGCATACTCTTGCCAGCAGCGAAACTGCGAGCGCAACCGTCGTATGTTCGATGGGGTACGTTTTATACGTTTCTTCGTTCGGCGTCGCTATGAGCTCGTCGATAAATTTTTCGACGCGGTCAAGGTTCGAGTCAATCCCCCAAGAGATAATCTGATTGCTCATAACGCCCGCGTACGAGGAGACGCCAATGGCGGCGAAGTTCGTGTTCAGAACTTGAACGAACCAATCGCGGCTGTATCCGGTTTTTTCCGGAATCGTAAAGAGACGGTACTGACCGAGCGTCTTCGCGTACTGCTCGCCGTCTTCAATCGACTTGACAAATTCATCGAGCCGATCCATCTCTTTCTGCGGGCCGTACGCGATGACTTCGAATCCGGACGTCGCGGTTGCGACGACTGACGGGCAGATTTGCATCGCGATTTGAGCGACGGTCATAGCGAGCGGTGCGCCCAGACGGTAGACCTTCGTGCAGGACTTCGCCTCGTTCTCCGTCAGGACGGAGAGCTTTTCGACGGCGGAGCGAATCTGTTCGTGGGCGTCCGCGGTCGCGAAGACGGCGACCGTCTTCGTCGCGTCGTCTATGCGGTAGAACGGAATCGGCGCGTTCGGATTGCCGTACGGATTGTTGGCGCGACGCTGCTGACGCATCTGCGTCATCATGTTGCGCTGCATATTGCGCGGCGACATGCCGTATCCGTACCGGCCCATGCCCGAAAGGGAGGACGACGGAACGGACATGGCGTCCGGAATGATATTTCCGACGAGCGCGTCGACCGCGTCGGAGTCCACGTCGCCGTACGGGTAGATCGCGAAGAGCAGCTCTTCGCTTTTGGCGTCGGAGAGCGATTCGACGATCGCGGCGATCATCTTCTGCTCGCGCGCGTTCGCGAGAACGGTTACCTTCTGTTTCGCGCCTGACCGCGCGCCGTAAGCGTAGGCGCCCGACGAGGATCCGCCGAACACTTCGACTTCCGGGAACAGGCTGGTAACGACGCCGCGCAGCTGCATGGCGATCATCGGCGTGTCTACTTCATAGACGACGACGCGCGGACCGGGCATATTTTCGGGCGCGTCGGGATTAGTAGGGTTTTCGGAATTGGGGTCCCCGCTTTCTGAATTAAGGCGCGCGATTTCTTCGGAAATCTTAACGTGATCTTCGAGCGTGGCGCGCGCAATAACTCTGCTTCCGCGCGTGTCCGCTTCGAACGTCGCCGAGGGATACGCGGCCGTCATCGACTTAACTACGTCGGCGACCGCCATGCCGTAAATCGGATAGGGGATCATGCGCAGATCGGAAGAGCCGTACGTCTTGGCGAGCCGTTCGATATTGTCCGCGACGATCTTCTGATCGGCGGGCGTCGCGATGACGAGGAGCTGCTTGTTCTTGGCGTCAATTTTGACAAGGCCCGCGTTCGGAACGAGCTTCTGAATCGCGGTTACGAGATCGCTCGTTGGGTCGGCTCCTACGTCGTAGTACTCAAGAACCGAGTCAAATTCCGACTGTTCTTTCGGATCGAGGAGTTCGAGCAATTCCTGAACGGCGCCGAGCGCGACCTGATTGTTCGTGCGGACGATGAGCGTGTGGGACGCGGAATCGTAGACCGGCGTCGCCGCGGGATAGACCGCGGCAATTTGCGACGTCAGGGTCGAGTAATTCGCGCGGCGGATCTGCCAGCGCAGAATCTTTTTATCGACCGAATCTTTCTCCGCAAGGTTGGAGACCGCCTTTTCGACGATTCCCTGTTCCTCTTCGGTTCCCCAGACGACGAGCGCCTGGTTGTAGTAGTCGTAGGTAACGCGCGCGGCGGGCACAAGCCGTCCGATATCGCGCACGTAGTACGCGGGCGAATAATACGTTCCCACGCCGTCGTAGGTATAGAACCCTTTGATCGGATAGGACTTAAACGTTCTTACGACGCCGTCTTCCTCAAGCGCGTCGACCGTGGCGAGGACGCTCTTGGCTTCCGCGAGTTCTTCTGCAGAACCGCGCAGAATGAGCCGCGCGTTAACCGTGTCGTTCGTTACCTTTAAGTTCGGATGAAGGTCTTTGAGGACGGTCGTGAGCGTCGCGGCGTCGACGTGTTTGGGCGTATAGAGCGCCGCCGTCTCTTTTTCGCCCGACTCGAGCGCGGCGAGCTGATCGAGCAGCTTCTTGAGCGCTTCATGCTGAGCGGGCGTTCCCCAGACGGCGAACGAATTGTCCGCGTCGTCGCGCAGGATCTTGATATCGCCGTACTGCTTGACGAAGTCGTCGCGAACCTGATCGAACCGCGCGCGCAGCTCTTTCGTCGTCTTATAGGAGACGAATTCGTTCTGATCGTTGTACGGGTAGTCCGCCTTGATTTTTTCAATTTCCGCGGCGATAAGTTCGTGCTGGTACGGTTTCGCGGTAACGCGCAGCATCGTTTCGTCGTACTGATCGCGCTCGATGCGGCGAACGCCCTTGACGAGCTCGTTAAGCTCGTCGATCATGCGCGACGGAATCCGGCGCTCAAAGTGGTAATAACGCGTTTCGTCTTCAGGGGGCAGATTCGCGACGGCGTCGGTGATGATCTTCGCGGTCGCGAGCTGTTCGGTCGGCGTCCCGATGATGGTGAACCGGCGCGCGGAGTCGTCGTATTTCAGTTCGACGCCCGGCACGGCGCGGCGCGCGTAATCCTGGATTTCGCCCGGCACGCTGCGTTCGACGTCGAGATAGTAGACGCCGTCTTTTTCGTCGGTCGTCGATTCGAGAATTTGCGCGAGGTACGCTTTAACGCGCGCGACCACGTCGCGCTGTCCGAAGACGAGCATGCGCTGATTCTCTTTGTCGTAGGTCGTCGTCGCCTGCGGCTCGATACGCGGGAGCGCGGAAATGACTTCGGTCGGCAGCTCTTTCTTAACGGGAATGATTTCCAGAGTTACGTCGAGCTGACCGTCGAGGCGGGACGCGAGTTGAATCGCCGAGTCTACCGCCGTTTTCGATCCGTAAACGATAATCGTGCGGGAAATTGAGTCCGGAATCGCGTCCAAGCCCGGAACCGTGTTGATCAGGATGCTGTTCGCGACCGAAAGGGGAACGCGCTGGATCGGAATGACCGACATGTACGCGTTTGTATTGCCAACGGTAAATTTATTGTTAAGACCGGCTTGCAGCGTCGTCTCTTCCGCCGATACGCTAGGAGTGGGCTCAGCCGGAGCGGGGGCCGGAGCGGGCTCAGCCGGGGCCGGGGCAGGTTCAGCCGGAGCCGGAGCGGGCTCAGCCGGGGCAGGAGCAGGATCAGTCGGAGCCGGAGCAGGTTCTGCCGGAGCGGGGGCAGGTTCAGCCGGAGCCGGGGCAGGTTCAGCCGGGGCCGGAGCGGGTTCTGCCGGAGCGGGGGCGGGTTCAGCCGGAGCCGGAGCGGGTTCAGCCGGGGCCGGGACAGGTTCAGCCGGAGCCGGGGCAGGTTCAGCCGGCGCGGGCGCAGGTTCAGCCGGAGCCGGCTCTTGCGGTTCCGGGAGGCCTTGCGGTTCGACGTTTTCCTGAGCGTACTCGTCGACCTTGGTAATCTGATCGATTAGTTTGCGCACCTGCGCCTGTTGCGCGGGCTTGCCCCAAATGGCGAATCGCGTGGGGATATACTGGTCGGGAATGCGAAGGACGCCGCGCATGTCGGGAGTTTGCGCGACTTGCGAGAAGATGGTTACAAAACGCTGAACTTGACGCGCCGTCATGGTGTAGACGCGCAGTTCCTCTTGATTTTCGGGATCTTCGGCGTTCGCCTTAAATTCTGTCATAACGCCGGCAATAGCTTCATGTTCCGCTTGAGAACCGACGATCAAAACGCTGCCGTCGGACGTGGGCGAAATTTGAACGAGCGGCGCGACGACGCGGATCGCCGCGAGCAGGGACGGATCAAATCCGCCCATGCCATATCCGCCTCGCCCCGACGTGGGGGCGAGAGGACGGTAGATCTTGAAGACCGGTTTTTCTGCGTCCGGGACTTTGGCCGTCAGTTCGTCGAGCGCGGCGGCGATTTTTTCATGTTCCGCGGCGGTCGCGACGACGAAAACCTTGCCGGAATCGGAGAGGAGTTCTATCATGGCGTCAGGCGCGACTCGCTGAAGCGCGTCGACAACCAGAGAGTAGAGTTCGCTCGCGGACGCGGGACCGAGCTGACCGAGCGCGGAAACGC
>CADACS010000033.1:14862-35854 GCA_902786505.1 uncultured Planctomycetota bacterium
GCGTTGAGCGCCGCGAGGGAGTACGTCTTGGCGATTCCGGTCTTGCTCGGATCGGCGCCTTCCTTCAGCTTGGCGATAAGCCCGTCGATGACGCTGAGAACGCTGGGAACCGCGAGGTAATGCAGCGTGTCGGACGTGGGATTGTACAGAGGCTTCGCGGTCGGCGCAAAGACTTCAACCTGTTCGCGAACGACGTTGTACGGGATTCCTTCAAGTTGATAATCGCGCCACGTCGGGGTTTCCGGGACGGGGCGTTCCGGCCGTTCGCCGCGCGGACCGCGCAAATTGCGCAGTTCTTCCGGCGTGGGATCCGGATTGTATACGGACATCGCCGCGGCGTAGATTTCGCGCAGCGCGTTGACCGAGTCGACGACCATGAGCGAGTTGCCGCCCTGCGAACGCAGGACGCAGTACGGCCCCATGAACGGCTGAATCGTCGTGCGGACGGCCGCCATATTGCGGCGTTCGAGCGGAATAGTGAGCGCGACGTAATCGAAACGGCTCTGATTCGGGAGATCTTCCGGGGTAATTTTCGGGAGATACTGGAGCGGCAGCGTGCCCGTTTTAAAGTCGTGCAGAATGAGCATGTCGTTATAACGGATCAGCGTATACCCTTTGAAATTCAGGTAGCCGTTGAGAATGTCGAGCGCGTCTTTCGGCGCGTACGCCGTCTTGTCGCTGTAAGTAAAGGTTCCCTGAGGGGGAGCGCTCATGACGAGCTGCAGACCGCATTCGGAGGCGAGCCAGTTGAGAACGTCGGCCCAACGCTCCTTGCTGAAGTGCATGACGATCGTTTTTTCAGTAATACCGCGCTTGAACCGCTCCAGCTGGTCGGGCGTGAGGACGCCTTCGAGAGCCTTTTCAGACTCCATCGTGATCGCGTTCCATTCTTCTTTCGGCGCTTTCGCCAACTTTTGCGCGCGTTCCGACATGAGCTCGTTGACGCGCTTGTTCTGCTCTTCGGTCAGGCCGACGCGGGTCGCCACCGCCGGATAGAGCAAACGCGAATAGCTCTTCTTCGGATTGAAGTCGGGCGTGAGTTCGACGGCGACCGACGGCTGCGGCGCGGGCGGATCCGGATTCGCGAGCGCGTCGTTCATCTTTTCCGTGAACGCGGCGGCCGCGGCGGGATCGGCGGACGGATCGGGAATCTCGTCCGTGGACTGAACGCCTATCTTTTTGAGCGCGGCGTCGACCTGTTCCGGAGTCGGATTCTCCGGGGGCTGCGGTTTCGCTTCGGGCTGCGCGGGCGCTTCCGCGGCTGGGGCTGCTTCGGGCGCGGCCGCCGGCTCCTGTTGCGCGGCGCCGGCAAACGCGGGAAAAGCCGCGGCGGCGCCTAACGACAGAGCCGCAAGAAGAGCGTAAACGCGCGGATTCAAACGCGCGAATTCACGTAACGCCGACTCTTTTGTGTGTTTCTTGATAGCAGTCATTGCAAACAGTCCTCATGCCGCGCCTGGCGACGGCTTCTAGCGGAAAATGTACGACGCGCGCACGCGTCCGCGCCGAAGCTTCACGCCGAGGTTGCAGGCGCTCTGCCGATCGTCCCAAACACGCGGGCGCAAAGGCGACGCAGAATCCGTAAAATTACGCGTCGGCGCCGGCGTTCGATCGTCCAAAAAGCTCGATGGCGGGGTCTACTTTAACAAAACATATACAGTTTTGCTAATTTGACACAATCATAATCTATATCGTATAATTTAGCGTCTATTCAGATAGTAGTAAAGGAATATTTTACTAATTCCCTTGTAAATTGCTCATTTTAACAGTGGATTTAGGATATTTTCATTTTTTGTTGATTTTAACGATGGGCGGGAAAAATACAAGCGCCCCGCGGCTGCGGCGGGAATAAAGGGGGGCGCCGGCGGACGTCGTCCGCGTCGTATTACGCGGATTTGACGAGTACTTTTTCGAGCGCGTCGAGCGTTCTTACGACCGCGCCGCTGTTGCGGAGGACGAGCGCCTTGGCGGCGGCGCCGAGTCGGTCGCGGTATTCCGGCTCTTCCAGGCATTTCCGGACGAACGCGGCCATTTCGTCGACGTCCGCGACGACTTTTGCCGCGTCTTCGCGCAGGAGGGATTCAACGATTGTTTTGAAATTGCGGGTGTTCGGCCCAAAGGAGACGGCGGCGCCGTATCCGGCCGGTTCGAGCATATTCTGCCCTCCGCGCGAGCCCCAGCTTCCGCCGACGAACGCAATCTGCGCGGTTCCCCACCACGCGCCGAGTTCGCCGATGGCGTCGACCAAGATAACGCGGCTCGCGTCGCGTTCGGGCGGGAGATTCGCGAACGCGCCCGAGTCGAGCGGCGCTTTGAGCGTCGAGCGGCGCGTCCATGCGAATTCCGACGCGTCGAGCGTCTTGGCGACTTCTTCGAACCGCTCTTTGTGTCGCGGCACGACGATCAGTTTGAGATTCGGAAATTCGCGGTAGAGCCGCCGGTACGTTTCGAGCGCGGCGAGCTCTTCCGGATCTTGCGAACTGCCGCACAGAAAGACGGCGTCGGTCGCGCGAATTCCGGCAAGTTTGGCGAGCGCGGCGGTCGCGGGATTGCCGCGGTCCGTCGCGACGCCGTCGAATTTAATCGAGCCGGAGACGGCGACCCTTTCCGGATTGGGAGACAGGCTCTTGAAATAGCCGGCCGCCAGGTCGTCCTGCGCGACGACGAGGTCGATTCGGCGAAAGGTCGGCGCGAGGAATCTTTTAACGCGGCGATAGGCTCGGAAGGATCCGTCGCCCATGCGGCCGTTGACGATAACGACGGGCGTTCCGCGGCGTTTCGCGGCGGCGACTAGATTCGGCCACAGTTCCAGCTCGACCAGCACGAGCAGGTCGGGCTCGAGACGTTTGAGCGCGCGTTTGACCGCCCACGTGAAGTCGAGCGGGCAGTAGAAGACGGGCGCGCGGGCTCCGAAGAGCTTTTGCGCGAGTTCGTACCCCGTTTTCGACGTCGTGGAGACGGCGAATTCCCAGTCGGGCCGCGTCCGGTCGATTTCCGCGACGATCGGTTTGAGCAGATTGACTTCCCCGACGCTCACGGCGTGCAGCCACAGACGCGTCCGTCCGGCTTCCGGGGGCGCCAGTTTGGGAACGAGTCCCAGAAATTTCTGTCCCCAGCCGTCGCGGTATTTTTTATGCCGCGCCGCGCGGTAAAACAGGAAAGGGAACGCGGCGGCGAGCGCGAGAATGTAAACGAGATTGAGAATCATAAAAGGGAGTCCGGCGGCGGAATAGCGCGGCGAATATCCGCGCGCTGAAAACGAACTTTAAAATTCTAATTTGCGGCTTGGCTCGTACCGCTTCGTCATGTAAATTTTGCACGTCGTCTGCGGTTCGATTCCCGATTCGCGCAGGACTCGCGAGACCGTGTCGTAGGCGAGGCGTTCGGTATTGTTGTTTTCGCTCAAATGGCCGAGAAAAATATACTTAACTCCGCTCCGAACGAGCTCCGCGACGAATTTGCCCGCGTCTTCGTTGTCGAGGTGGCCCGTCGGACTCAGAATACGCTGTTTCAAGGGATAGGGATACGGCCCTTTGATCAGGCTCTGATAATCGTAGTTCGATTCGAGCAGAACGGCGTCGCATCCGAGCAGACTCCCGCGCACGCGCGGCGTCACGTGGCCAAGGTCGGTCGCTAGCCCGAACTTCGATTTGCCGTCGTCAAATACGTATCCGACGGAATCGCATTCGTCGTGCGCGGTCGCGAAATAGGTCGCTTTGATATCGCCCAGGTCGAGAACGTCGCCCTTTACGCTCAGGAACGGCTTAATGAAGCGCTTGGAGATTTCTCCGATTCGCGCGCTCCGAATGAGGAAATCCCAGACGCCGACGCTCGCGTAGATCGGGAGATTGTATCTCCTTGAGAGAACGCCAAGTCCGCGAATGTGGTCGTCGTGCTCGTGGGTCGCGAGCAGACAGGTGAGCGAACTGGGATCGACGCCGATCTTACGCAGATTCGTTTCGATACAGCGTCCGGCGCCGCCCGCGTCGACAAGGAGACGCGTCGAGCCGCTCTCGACGTAGGTCGCGTTCCCGGAACTGCCGCTGAGAATAGGACAAACGATCATCGATAACTGAGAAAACGCAACGCGTCGCGCGGCGTTTGCGCGCGGCGCTTTAAAACGGAAAAACGCCGTTTCGACGCGTCGTCGCCAAGAGCGCGGCGGGTCGAAAGGGCGCTGAACATATCGCAAGGCGCGCGGCTGGTCCGTTCAGACGTGGCGCGCCGAACGCCGGACGCGTCATTTCTGGACGCGCTTATTGACGTCGACTTCCAAGACGCCGAACGCCTTTTCGTGGCGCTGGAGCGTCATGCCGAGCGCGTGATAGAGGCGCTTGGCGGTATAGAAGTTCACAACGATGCGCTGATTGACCGGAATCGGCTCGGTCGGAACGCCCATCGGCTGAGGATTGAGCCCGAAATCGACGATTAGTTCTTCCGGGGTTCCGGTAACGCGGCAGAAGTTAGCGTAGGTCGCGACGACGTTCGAGTCGTCGATTCTAAGTTGAGGATGATTATTTTCTTCCGGCACGGCAGAATACTCCTTTAATCTGTTTAAACTGACTGCGGCGCGCCCGCCGCGCTTCCGTCCGCCCGTTAAGGGCGTTGCGCAAACAGAGTTTTGTACTAGAATCACATTTGCGCGCGGCGCGCGAACACGTCGGCGTCCGATATGGACGCCCGGAAATTATGGCAAAAAATCGCGCGGACCGCAAGAGCTAATTGTTGAATTTTATCTCAAGCGCCTATTTTTTCACAAACGGAGAGAGAAACGATGAGCGCCCAGAAGCGGCCGGATTCGGAAGAGAAGAGAGCAGAGCCCGCAAAAAAACGGACTGGAGCGCGCGGAACCGGCGCCGCCGCCAAAGAGACGCGCGCGAACTCGGCCCCGCGGGAAGAGAAAACGCCCGAGCCGACCGAACGCGCCGTTAAGAGCCTCGCGCCGGTCGGGGAATCGACGCCGGCGCTCGAGATACCCGGCGTCGCCGCGATCCCGCTTTCGGAGATCGAAATAACGTACGCGCGCAGCTCCGGGCCCGGCGGTCAGAACGTCAATAAGGTGTCGAGTAAAGCGAGACTGCGTTGGAATTTAGTCGGCGGCCGGCTGGATCCGGAGGTCGTCGAACGGTTTAAGACGCTCTATCCGTCTTGGGTTACGGAATCGGGCGAGGTCGTCGTTTCGAGCCAAATATCGCGCGACGCGCCGAAAAACCGGGCCGCGTGTCTGGAAAAGCTGCGCGCGGCTATTCTCAAAGCGTCGGTCAAACCGAAAAAGCGGATTCCGACGAAACCGACGCGCGGGTCCGTCCTCAGGCGGCTCGATTCCAAGGCGAAAAATTCGGCGAAGAAACGCGAGCGCGGACGCCGCGATTTTGAATAAGGTTTTTCTATTTATTTCTCTATATTCTATTGTAACGTAAGCGCGACGCGTTTATAATAAAAACGCGCTTTTGGACGCCGCCGTTCCTTTGCGGCGCTTCGACGGCGCTTTGTTTTTCAGACCACTCACAGAAAGGAACGCTATGTCGTCGGAAAATGAAAAGAGCGCGGACGCGGGATTGCCGATGAGCCCGAAATGGGATCCGAAAAAACTAGCGGCGGAGAAAGCGGAACTCCGGAATTTAGAAACGCTTCCGCTCGGCAAGCGTTCGTTGGGCTATATCAAGCGCACCGGTCCCGGCCTTCTGCAAAGCGCGATGACGCTTGGCGCGGGCAGCGCGACGGCGTCGGTCGTCGCGGGCGCGTCGTTCGGCTATAAACTTCTGTGGGTACAGCCGTTGGCGATGTTCTTTGGCGTCATGATGCTCGCGGCGCTTTCGAACGTCGTTCTTACGCGCGGCGAACGGCCCTATAAGTCGTTCGGCAAAGAAATCTGGAAACCGCTCGTCTTTCTCTGGGCGTTAGGCACGATTCTCTCGTCCGTTATCTGGCATTTTCCGCAGTACGCGCTTATCGCGGGCGCGGGGCGCGACCTTTTCGCGGCGTTCGGCGCGCAGCTTGCGATTCCCGAAGGGGGCCAGGTTCCCTCGTGGATTCAGGGTATTTCCGACGCGCTCACGCCCCTCGGATTTAAAGTCAACACGTCGATTAACACGCTCGGATATATTATCAGTTTAGGTCTGGGCGCGTTCATTTTGGCGATGAATATCATCGTCGTATTCAACTACGGAAAAGGCTCCAAAGGGGTCAAGCTTTACGAACGTTTCCTGCGCACGATGATCGCGCTGGTTATTTTCTTCTTCCTCCTTGTGTGCGTTCTGAATATCAAGCGCGTCGACTGGTTCGAACTTCTCAAAGGATTCACCGGTTACTACGGCTTCCCGAAGACGAACGGCGTCGTCGAACCGAATACGATCATGCAGGTTCTCGGCATGCTCGGCGCGGCCGTGGGCATCAATATGACGTTCCTCTATCCGTATTCGCTGCTGGCGAAAGGGTGGGGCGAAGAGCACAAGAAGCTCGCGCGCTGGGACCTCGGCATGACGATGTTCGTTCCGTTTACGATCGTTACGTCGCTCATTATCGTCGCCATGACGGTTACCGGAGTCTATACCGGCGCGGACTCCGTACAGACGGGCCTTACTCCGCTCGGCGCGGCCGCCGCGTTCCAAGGGATTCCTTATGGGAACGTTATCTTCTGCCTCGGCCTTATCGGCATGTGCGGCGGCGCGGTCAGCGTTCACATGGTCGCGTGCGGGTTCACGATGTGCGAGATGCTCGGCCTCGATATGACGCAGAAGCGGTTCCGGCTCTTCGCGCTTACCCCGTGCATTGGGTTCCTGGGCGTCGTTATCAGCCTGCCCATGTGGTTCCCGATCGTCGCGTCGGCGGTATGCTTTACGATGCTTCCGATCGCGTACTTCATCTTCATGTACCTCAACAACAAGAGAAGCTACATTGGCGACGCGGTCGGCAAGGGCTGGAAACGTGCCGTATTCAATATCATTCTCGGCTTGGCGCTTATCTTTGCGTGCATCGGTTCGGCCAAATCGATTAAGTCGAACGTAATCGACAAGCTGCCTTCTCCGAAGACGCCCGCCGCGGAAAAGGCGGAAGCGCCGGCCGCGCCGGAAACGCCCGCGCTTGACGCGCCCGCCGCGGAAGAACAGAAAGCGCCCGAAGCGGCGGCTCCGGAAGAGACCGCCGCGCCCGCGGAAGAGGCGCCCGTCGAGTCCGAGAACTGAAGCGCCGCGTTAACGAACGAATCGGCAAACCCCAGAGGTCCGCGTCTATGACGTTGTTTTACTTTGTCGTCGCAACTTTTCCGCTGGCGCTCTATTGGCTGGCCCTCGCCTGGCTTCACGGGCGTTCCGTCCCGTGCGCCGTGAGCGGCCGGCGCGATTTTATCGCGCTGTGTCTGGCGCTGTCGGGCGTCTTCTTTATCGGGCCCGGTCAGCTGCTGACTACTTGGGGCGCGTCCGCCGTGTGGGGCAAATACGTCTGGGCGCTGCTCGCCGCGCTGGAATTTCTCGTCGCGCTTCTTATCGCGTCGAATCTCCGTCCGCGGATCGTCGTCTACAACGCGGATCCGGAGGCGCTCCGCAAGACGCTCACGCGCACCGCCCTCGAACTCGACGACGAAGCGTGCTGGAGCGGCGCGGCGCTGAATATGCCCGGGCTTGGCGTTCAGTTCTATCTCGACTCTTCCGGTATAGGCCGGGTCGCGTCCCTCGTTCAGATCGGCTCGGTCCGGTCGCTCGACGGCTGGACGCGGTTTTCCCGCGCCCTGAAAGTCCAGCTGGGCGAAGCGGAAAAATCGCGGCGCGCGTTTAGCTGCGTCTTTTTCGCGTTTTTAGGGCTCGGAACGCTCGCGCTCGACGCCCTGTGTTTCCTGCAGCGGCACGCCGAACTTCGGGAAGCCGCCGACTTTTACCTTTCCATTTGAAGACGATAGGATCGACTCAGGATTTCAAATATGAGCGAAAATTGGTGGAGCGAGTCGCTCGCATATTCTGCGCGAACCGACGTCGGAATGAGACGGTCGAACAATCAGGATTCCTATTACGTACTCCCCGCCTCCTCGCCTCGACTGTGGACGAGCCGCGGGCATCTCTTTATCGTCGCCGACGGCATGGGCGCGCACGCGGCCGGCGAACGCGCGAGCCAGCTTGCGACGACGACCGTTTCGCAGTCGTACCTCAAACGCACGGATCAGCGCCCTTACGCCGCGCTGCGCGATTCGATTCTCGACGCGCACGACACAATTAAACGTCAGGGTCGGTCCGACGAAGCGTTTCACGACATGGGCACGACGTGCGACGCGCTTATTCTTCTCCCTCAGCGCGCGTATATCGGGCACGTCGGCGATTCGCGCGTCTACCGACTGCGCAATCACGTTATCGAGCAGATGACGTTCGATCACAGTCTTGTCTGGGAAGTTAAGTACGGGGCGGGCTCTCAGCGGACCGCGCGCGAGCCGATTAACGTGCCCAAAAATATCATAACGCGTTCCCTCGGTCCGACCGACAATCTGGAAGTCGCGCTCGAAGGACCGTTTGAAACGAAGCCGGGCGACGCGTTTCTCATGTGCAGCGACGGGCTGTCCGGGCAAGTCGACGATCGCGAAATCGGGCAGATTCTCAGTATTTTCCAGCCTGAAGAAGCGACCGAATCGCTCGTCAATCTCGCGAACTTGCGCGGCGGCCCCGATAACATCACGGTCGTCGTCGCGCGCGTTCAGTCGAATCCGAGCGTCGAGGAAGCGGAGGTCGAAAAGGCGGAAAAGGTCTACGAAAAACGTCCTCCGCTCAACGGGCTCGCCATGACGGCCGCGGTCGTCGCCACCGTCTTCATACTGGCGTTTTTGGGCTCGTTTTTCATCTCCAAGCCGTCCGTTTCGGAGACCGGCGCGCCGCAAGAGGGCGGAATTCAGTGGGGACTGACGCTCGGCGCTCTGGCGCTTGCGGCGCTCTCGACCGGAGCGTTCCTCTTTTTGGGGCGCAAAACCCTCTTTTCGAAGCCCGCCGAAGTTACGCCCGCGACCGAGGCGCTGGGAAAAGGCCCGTACACGAGAGCAAGCGCCGCTCCCTCGAAGGAATTTCATAAAAAAATCGCGTTGGTATGCGACGAGCTCTGCGAAGTCCTGCGCAAAGATTCCGTCTTTACGCCCGACTGGCAAGGGATTTCCAAAGCGCTCGACCAAGCGAAGAAGTGCGCCGAGCAGAAGAACTACGGCGCGGCGATTCGCGCGAATTTCAGCGTAATCAATTATATTATGCGCGAATTGCGCAACTACGCGCGTCAAAAGAAGTCGGCGGGCGCGCCGTAAATTTCGGCGTGAGTCGCGCGCGGACGGCGCGGGTCTCCCGTTGACTGTTTACGATTTTTTTATAAACTGTTATTCGCGCCCTTTTGGTTTTTTCGGGGCGTTTGCGAGTCGCGCGACGGCGCGCAAGGTTCGAGCGCGAGAGAGAAGAGAAGATACTGATATGCTGGCAAAACGGGTCATTCCCTGCCTGGACGTTTGCGGAGGCCGAGTCGTTAAAGGAACGAATTTCGTGAATCTTCGCGACGCGGGCGATCCGGTCGAGGTCGCGCGCAGGTACGAGCGCGAAGGCGCCGACGAACTCGTCTTTCTGGATATCACCGCCAGTCACGAACAGCGCGACGTCATCGTCGACGTCGTTCGCAAGACGGCGGACGTCGTTTTTATGCCCCTCACGGTCGGCGGCGGAATACGCACGGTCGAAGATTTCCGCAAAATTTTGAACGCGGGCGCCGATAAAGTGTCGATTAATTCTTCCGCCGTTAAGACGCCCGACCTCATCGGCGCGGCGGCCGATCGGTTCGGCAGCCAATGCGTCGTGGTCAATATCGATCCGAAACGGGTCCTTAAAGACGGAAAGGAATTTTGGGAAGTCTTTATTAACGGGGGCCGAATTCCTACGGGGCTCGAAGCGGTCGCTTGGGCGCGCGAGGTCGAATCGCGCGGCGCCGGAGAAATCGTACTGACGTCGATGGACGGCGACGGTACGAAAAACGGCTACGACCTGCCCATTTTAAAGGCGGTCGCCGACGCGGTCCGCATTCCGGTCGTCGCAAGCGGGGGCGCGGGAGAACCGAAACATTTTGTAGAGGCTATAACAGAAGCGAACGCCTCGGCCGTATTGGCGGCGAGCGTCTTTCATTACGGTCTTTATTCGATCGCCGAAGTTAAAGAGGCGATGAGAGCGGCGGGCGTGCCCGTACGCGTTTAACTGTTGACTTTTTTTGACGCGAGGCGCCGTCTGACGTTGATTGCGGCCGCCCAAACGCGTTGACACATGGATTAGGAGTAACGCAATGTCGTCAGTCGATCTTCCCGATCGCGTATTGAGAAAAAAGAAGGAACTTGAAATTGACCGCCTTTTCCAGGCTCTTGTTAAGCTTGCCGGATCCGACCTTCACCTGAAGGTCGACCGTCCTCCCTACGTGCGCGTTAAGGGCGCGCTGCGCACGCTGAACCGCGGTCCGATCGACGATGAAGAGATGAACCGCCTCATCTTCCCCATGATGGACGAACGCAACCGCAAGATCTATAACGACACGGGCGGGGCGGACTTTGCGCATACGTGCGTCGTCGACGGCGTCAAATGGCGCTTCCGCGTTAACGTTCTCACGCAAATGGGGCACGTCGGGCTTGTCGCGCGCCGTATTAACAACTTCATTCCCGAACTTGAAAAACTTCATATTCCGTCCGTCCTTTACGAGCTTTGCAAGTTCAGCCAGGGAATGATTCTGCTCGCGGGCGTAACCGGTTCCGGCAAATCGACGACGATCGCGTCGATGCTCAACTGGATCAATAAGAATTACAACAAGCACATCCTGACGCTCGAAGACCCGATCGAATTCATGTTCACCGAAGAGAAGTGCCTGATTAATCAGCGCGAAATCGGTCAGGACGTGGTCGACTTCGAAGTCGGCATGAAGCACGCCGTCCGCGAGGACCCCGACGTCATGCTCGTCGGGGAAATGCGCGACCGTGAAACGTTCGAAACGGCGATTCACGCGGCGGAAACGGGCCACTTGGTCTTCGGTACGATTCACGCGTCGACGGCTCCGTCGACGATCGGCCGTATTCTCGACTTGTTCCCGGCGAATATGCACAAGGCGATCCGCAGCGCGATCGCGATGAACATGAAGGGCATTGTCGCGCAGAAACTGCTGCCCTCGATTCTGCCCGACGTTCAGCGCGTTCCGACCTGCGAAATCATGATTGTGAACAACGTTATTCGCAAACTGATCCTCGAAGGGGAAGACGAAAAGCTCGGCGACGCGATTCGTATTCAGGCTCAGGAAGGCATGCAGGACTTCACGATGTCGCTCAAGCAGCTCGTCCAGATGAAGAAGATCGACCGCGCGACCGCGTTTGAAGTCGCGCCGAACATCGAATCGCTGAAGATGGCGCTCAAGGGCATCGAAGTTAAGGAACCCGGTATCCTTTGATATTCGCACGGTTTGCTGAAGTTCAGCCGGTCGGTCGCGGGTTAACGGCATTTTTTCGTTAAAAGTTGGTAAGAAATGAAAACAGTTAAGATTAAGAACTATGCGCGCTTCGCGGCGATCGCGGCGTGCGCTGCGACAGCCGTTCTGGCGTTTGCGGATCTGTCCTGGGCTCAGAATTATGACTCCTTGGCGAAGGAAGCGACGACGAACGGATGGCGGCAAGGGATCGGCATGACCCTGTGCCCGATTAAGCTGGGAATCCTGCTTGTTTTCTATCTTGCCTGGGTCGCGACTACCGGTTGGTGCAATAACGACGCGGAAAGATTGGGCGATCCGGATCAGGAGCAGTCGAACGGTCTCAATTTGATCGTCTTTGTCGCGGCGTTTTTCGTCGCGCTGCTCGTTCCGATCTTTTGGATCGGGCTGCCGATCGTCGTTCTCGCATGGCTTGTGCCGATCTTTATTTACGTCAAGAAGCGCAATAAGGGCATGCTTGACGCCGACAAGGTCATGACGCCCTCTCACCTTTCGTTCTGGTTCCGGACGAAGGTGCTGAAGCAGCAAGTCAAACCGAAGCCAAAATCTTACGAAGGCGGCTCTTCGGTTCAGCTTGAAGCGACCGGACTGAATATGGACGAGTCGACGAAGATTTCGCGTACGGTTCAATCCCGCAACCTGAACGGAAGCGTCGGTTACAATCTGTTCCGCGAGCTGCTCTATCACGCGCTCCACTCGCGCGCTCTGGAAGTCATTATTGAATTCGGCGCCGAAGAGACGAAATTCCAGTATCAGATCGACGGCGTCTATCATCCCATTTTGGACGCGACGAAAAAGCCGTGGCTGCGCGAAGAAGCCGACGAAGTCGCCAAGGCGGCCAAGATTCTCATCGGCGGGAAACCGGACGACCGCGCCGGACGGCAGAACGGCCTGTTTAAGGTCTTATACGACAAGAATAAGAAGGGCAAGCCGAAGACGTGCGACGTCGAGCTTCATACGGCCGGCGTGCCTACGGGCGAGGTCTTTAAGGCGGTCTTCCAGTTCAAGACGGCGCCCTTTAAGAACGTCGCGGAAATTTGCGACGATCCCGAACGTCAGGAAAAGCTCCGCGCCGTCATTAACAGCGAGAACGGGCTCGTCGTTCTCGCGTCGGCGCCGCATCAGGGTCTGAAGACGCTCACGACCGTCATGTTCAATACGGCAGACCGCTTTACGCGCGACTTCTCCGCGGTCGAAGACGTCCAGCATCCCTACGAATTCATCGAGAACGTAACGACGACGAAGTACGACTCCTCGAAGGGCGAAACGCCCATGACCGTTTTGCCCGACGTGTACTTCCGCGAACCGAAAGTCGTTCTCGTGCGCGACATGGTCAACCTTGAAGCGTGGAAGCTCGCGTGCGACGAAGTCAAAAACGACCGTCTCATTATCTCGACGTTCCGCGGCGCCGATTCGGTCGACGCGATTATCGGCCTGCTGAAATTCGGCGTCGATCCGAAAGAGCTCGCCGACGCGCTCACGTCCGTCATCGCTCAGAAGCTTGTCCGAAAACTGTGCGACACGTGCAAAGAAGATATTAAGCCGGATCCGCGCGTTCTCCAGCAGCTCGGGCTCGATCCGAAAACGGATAAAATCTATCGCAAACGCGTTCACGAACCGGTCGAGCCGGGCGAGCGCGATTATTACGAACCGTGCGAAGACTGCCGCGATATCGGCTACAAAGGGCGCGTCGCGATCTTCGACGTCCTCGAGATTACCGACGACATGCGGCAGATTATCGCCGCCGACGTCGATCTCGACAAGAAGAACAAGGCGCTGCGTCAGGCCGCGTTTAAGAGCGGACAGCGGGGCTATCTCGTCGACGGCGCGCGGCTCATTAAGAACGGGGTTACCTCCTACGAAGAGCTGATTCGCGTTCTTTCGGGCAAGCGGTAAAAGTTTCGTAAACGGCGATAAAAACGTACATAATAAGCGATTACGTATAAGGTGATATCATGGGAATGGGGTTTTGGATCCTGAGCGGCTTGATGGCGGTTGGCGCGCTGGCTTTTTGGCACAAGGCGAAGCTTTGGAGCGTGACAATTCTCGGATTTAATATTATGATTGCGACGCTCTTCGCGATCGGGCTTTTCCAAATGGTCGCCAATATTCTCGACGGCGCCATGAGCGTAATGTCTTACTACAACGACATTATCGCGTTTTCCGCGATCTTCATTATCGTCCTGGCGATTCTCATGGCCGCGACGAGCTCGATTTCGAAGGTCAATCTCCGGTTCAGCGACACGACGGACAAGATCTCCAAGTGGATTTCCGTTCTCCTGATCGTCATTGGCTTTTCGAGCGTAACGACGTACGTCTTTTATGAAGTCATGCCGGAAAAACCGAAGGAATCTTCCGTTCTTCCGTCCATGAAGCTCGTCGACTTTATGTCCAAAGGCTCGCTCGCGCCGCTGCTCGGCGATTCCCGCTGGGATACGGCGGAATTCGTACAGAGTCAGATGAAGCGCGACGCCGGCGTCTATACGCAGACGGTCAAAGACGGGAACCCCGGCTGGAAGTTTGACGGCGATTCTCCGAACGCGAACTAACTTCTTACGGAGAATAGGGTTTCTTATCAACGCAAACGAACGAAAAGGCGCGAACGATGGCTAATAATGAACAATTGGAAAAGACGAGCGGATCGTTGTTCGACTCCGCCTGGAACGAGACGCAGCCGAGCAACTTGACGGGTCTGGACGATTCCGGACTCGCTTCTAAGCGTCTCTCGACCATGGCGATCGCTTCGACGGTCGTCGCTCTCCTGTCGTTATTGGCGTTTATTGGCACAGGATTCAGCGTTCTTTCGGTCCTGGCGATTATCATGGCGACGGCGGCGTTCTACTTCATCGGCAAGTCGGGCGGCGAACTGGTCGGCTTGAAATTCGCGTGCGTCGGCTTGGCGCTCGGGCTTGTAACGCTCATAGGCGGGCAAGTGCGTAAGGTTACGTACCGCGTCGCGTTCGAACGTCAGGCGGAAGAATTCTGCCAGGCGTGGTTCCAAGCCGTTAAAGACGGCGATATTACGCAAGTGCGCCAGATGACCGCCCCTTACTGGAAGCGCGCGACCATTATGAGCCACAAAGACGAAGTCGACATGTTCGTTCGTCAGATGGCGGGGGACGAAGAGCCGCACAGCGACGTCCACGCTTTTCTCGCGAACCCGACTCTGCTGACTCTTTACGCGCTCCGCGACCGCATTCATCCGACGTTCTACGGCGCGACCGCCGTCTGGCTTACCCCCAGTACGGAGAGCACCGAACGCATCTACGCCATAACGGTCGATCCGGCCGGGCCGAACGAAAAGAAGCAGACGTTCTTTATGCGGCTGGTATGCAACCGCAACTACAACAAGACGGAAGAAGGCGAGAAACTCGTCGGCTGGTCGACGACGAACTCCGATCTGAGCGTTATGGAGCTGGATAAAGACGGCCGTCCCGTTTGGAAACAGGAAGATATGTAAACGGCGCCGGAACGCGCTCCGACGTCAGAGTTTTATTGCGCCGTGAGCGGCGTCGGTGGGGAATATGTTTAATTATCGCGACGTTTTAGGTCCCGACGGTCTCATTGCGCGTCGGCGGGCGAACTACGAACGTCGCGACGCGCAGCTGGCAATGGCCGCGGAAGTCGACGCCGCGATTCGCGACCGCCGTTCTCTCGCAATCGAGGCGGGCACAGGCGTCGGCAAAAGTTTTGCCTATCTCGTACCCGCCATTCTTCATGTCGTAGAAGATCAAGTCCGCGATTTTTCTGAAGATCCCGACGGCGCTTATTTTCCGTTTGACGCCGAGGGCGAGTCCGACGCCGAAAAAACCGCGCCCGACGTTCCCGCCCCTTCTCCCGACGCCGCCGAAGAGTATTCCGAAGACGCGGACGAACCTTTTCGAGTGGAGAGCGAAGAATCGGTCAACGCCGACGGCGTAACGCCGGTCGAAATGCGGCGCGTCGTCGTCTCGACGCATACGATCAGTCTGCAAGAGCAGCTCTTTGAAAAAGACATACCTTTTCTGAACGCGATTTTGCCCTTTGAATTTACCGCCGCGCTGGCGAAAGGACGCTCGAATTACGTATGCCGACGCCGGTTCCACAACGCCGCGAAAGCCGCGTCGACGGGCACGCTTTTTGAAACGGATTTGCAGAAAGAACTGACGCGAATCGCGAACTGGCTTGACGACTGCCGGGACGGATCGAAATCGGAGCTCAATCCGACGCCGGCGGGCGAGGTCTGGAACGAAATCTGCTGCGAGCGCGGCAACTGCCTGGGGCGGAACTGCAAATATCACGACGAGTGTTTCTATATTCGCGCGCGTAAACGGTTGGAAACGGCGAAGTTAATCGTTGTGAACCACGCGCTCCTGTTCAGCGATCTGGCGATTCGCGGCGACGGGAACGGCGGCTCCATTCTGCCGAATTACGACGTGCTCGTGTTCGACGAAGCGCATACGATGGAGCAGGTCGCCGCGGAACACATGGGGCTGGAACTGACGCAAAGCTCTGTCGACTATCTCCTTACGCGTCTCTATAACGACCGGACGAACAAAGGACTTCTCGTCGACGAGGCGTCTCAGTTTAAGATCGGATTGGACCGCGAGATATTTATCGACGCGGAAAAAACGGTCGACGACTGCCGCCTGCGCGCCGACGCGTTTTTCAGCGATCTCAACGATTGGCTCGACGCAAGGCCCGGCTCGAACGGCCGCGTTATGGAGAAGAATATTATTCCGAACAGGCTTTCCGCGGGGCTTGTTTCGCTTCGGGAGCAGCTGCGCCGGTGCGCCGACTCGCTCGACGATTTAAACCGCCGCGCGGAATACGTTTCCGCGTGCGGCCGCGTCGACGCGTATCTTCTGGCGATTAACAGCTGGCTTGAACAGAGTCAGGACGGATTCGTCTATTGGCTGGAGCGCGCGTCGGGCAGGAAGAGCGTTCGCATCGAGATGCGGTCGGCCCCGATCGACGTCGCGCCGATTCTGCGCGCGCAGCTCTTTAACGTCGTGCCGACGGTAATTGCCGCGAGCGCGACGCTTACGACGCGCACGCACGGCTCGAAGAAGTCGGGCTCGGATCGCGGCCAGACGCCGCCGTCCGACGAGCCGCGCGCGATCGCCGCGGAACCGGATAAGGAGACGCCGGAGACGCGCGAGGCGTTTGAGTTCTTTCGTTCGCGCGTCGGCATGACGGGCTCGCGCGCACGCGCGCTGGGCAGTCCGTTCAATTACCGCGAGCAGATGACGCTCGTTCTCGCGCAGGGGCTGGAACTGGAAGGGCCGAACCGGGAAGAGGAGAACGAACGCCGGCTCTTCGCCGCGCTGCAGAGCTATATCGAGGAGACGGAAGGGGGCGTGTTCGCGCTCTTTACGAACGCGTCTCAGATGCGGCGCGCGACCGACGCGCTCGGGAGGCTGCTCGCGCGCGAGAACTATCCGTTCTTTTCGCAGTCGGACGGCGCCCCGCGCCAGCGAATGGTCCAGATGTTCAAAGAGAGCTCGCGCAGCGTCCTATTTGGCGTCGACAGCTTTTGGCAGGGGGTCGACGTGCCGGGCTCGGCGCTCCGCAACGTGATTATTGTCAAGTTCCCCTTTCTCGCGCCTGAACAGCCGCTCGTGCAGGCGCGCATCGAGCGCGTTAAGGAGCAGGGCGGGAACCCGTTTCGCGATTATCAGCTCCCGACCGCAATTCTGAAATTCAAGCAGGGGGTAGGGCGCTTAATACGAACGAAATCGGACGTCGGTCAGGTCGTCGTGCTTGACGAACGCGTGCACCGAAAGTCCTACGGACGCGATTTTCTGCGCGCGCTGCCAGACTGTAAATTACGCGTCGACGTCTTTAACTGACGCCGCGCCTGAAGAGAACCGCAAACGCGGCGTTCCGCGTTTGATTTGAACGAAACGATTGGAAATGAAATTCTATATTGAAACCGTCGGCTGTCAGATGAACACGCTCGATTCCGAATTGGCCGCGGCCGAACTTATGTCGGCGGGCTGGGAACGGGTCGACTCGCGCAAAGACGCGCGGCTCGTCGTCTTTAATACGTGCAGCGTTCGCGAGCACGCCGAAGAGAAAATCTACAGCGCGCTCGGACGGCTTAAACATTGGAAAGCGCAGAAGCCCGGCTCTCTAATCGCCGTTATGGGCTGCATGGCGCAGAAAGATCAGACGAAGATTTTTACGCGCGCGCCCTACGTCGATATTGTTTGCGGGCCCGGCCAAATAGATCGGCTCACGGCGCTTGTCGCGGCCGCGGCGGCGACCGGCGCGCAGCAGATCGCCGTCGGCGTGAATCGGTTCGAGAACAAGAACAATCCGCACGCCGTTCGCGATTCGTTTCGTCTTTTCGACCCGAAACGGCTCGCGGAAGCGCGGCCGCGCGTCTTTCAGGCGATGGTCCGCATTATGTTCGGGTGCAATAAATTCTGCTCGTACTGTATCGTTCCAAGCGTTCGCGGGCCGGAGCAGTCGCGTCCTCCGAAAGATATCCTCAACGAGATTCGCACGCTTGCGGATCAAGGCGTCGTCGAAATCGTCCTGCTGGGTCAGACGGTCAACAGCTACCGTTACGTCGAAGGCGAAAAGACGACCCGTCTCTCCGATCTGCTCGTGGAAATCGATAAGATACCCGGTATTCGCCGCGTGCGGTTCGTGAGCTCCTATCCCACCGACATGACCGACGAACTTCTGCAGGCGGTGCGCGATCTCCCGACGGCGACGCCCTATCTGCACGTTCCGGCCCAGCATGGCGCGAACTCGACGCTCAAGCGTATGCGGCGCCATTATACGCTGGAAGAATACAAAGATTTAGTCGACCGCATCTACGCGACCGTTCCGGGCGCCGCGATTACGAGCGACTTTATCGTCGGATTCTGCGGCGAAACGGAAGAGGAATTTGAAAAGACGGCGGAGCTCATCCGCTACGCGCGTTTCAAAAACAGCTTTATCTTTAAATATTCCGTTCGGCCGGGGAACGAGGCGGCGCGCACAATGGCCGACGACGTGCCGGAAGAGGTCAAGAAGCGCCGCAATAACGAATTGCTCGCCGTTCAGAACGAGATCAGTTACGAGTCGAGCCGGTCGTTCGTCGGCAAGACGGTCGAGATTCTCGTCGAAGGCCCGAGCAAACGGGAAGCGAAGAGCATGACGCCGGAAGAGGCGCTCTACGCCGAAAGCGTTCCGCTCGAGGCGACGGTCGACACGGTCGGCAATATCGCGCCGATTCCGGAAGGTTCCTCGAAGATTACGACGGTCGACGACCTGCTCGCGACGGCCACGTCCGGCGCGAAAAAGCCGGGCGATTTAGTCCAGATGACGGGCCGCACCGTCTGCGACCGCATTGTCGTCTTCGACGGCGCCCGATCTCTGGCGGGCACGTTTCAGCAGATTCGCATCACCGACGCGACGCCCTTTACCCTTTGCGGCGAGCTTGTGAAGTAACCGCGGTTCTAAAAGCCGGCTAGACGCAGAAAGAATAAAAAACGCCGCCGATTTTTTCGGCGGCGTTTTGCGTTGCGGGGGGAAATAAAAAAAGCGAAGAAACTTGAATTTCTTCGCTTTTTCCAAGGAAACGAAATAGTGGGCGCACATGGATTCGGACCATGGACCTCAGCCTTATCAGGGCTGCGCTCTAACCAAACTGAGCTACGCGCCCGTCGAGCCGTTTCAACTCAAACGACTTATTTATTATAACGCGGCTCTTCAAACCGACAAGGGGAACGGAGAAAAAATTTTTAATTTCTCCGTTCCCCCTGTTTACGTTACGCGCCGCCGTTCAAGCGACGAATCGCTTTCGAATTACTTCCACGCTTCGAGGTAGCGCGCGAGCTGATGCATGTCGCTGCCGACCTTGATCGGGCGCGGATACGCGCGAAGCTTGCTCATATTGATGAGCTCTTCGAATTTCGGGAAGGACAGCCCCATCGGGTCGGAGCCGTTGTTGACCGAGATCATAACGCCGTTGAGGCCCATTTCGCACAGCGCGCGATAGCATCCGACGCCGATCTGGCTTCCGACGCAGACGTCGTAAGCCGTCGGGATATTGCAGCGGACTTCGTAACCGAACTGAAGGCCGTTGAACTTCTGGCTCTTGCCCGTGCGGCGCTTGTATTCTTCCGCCATGAGACGGCCAAGACGCGAGGAGTACTTGAGCTGCGAGACCGGGAAGTGCCCGAACGTATCCGGCTTGAGGGAGAGGTATTCGTCGTGCGAAACGCACTTTTCAATTTCGGACAGGGGCAGGAATTCCGCGACGCCCTCGGAAATGACGGCGACGAAGCCTTTCTTGCCTTCCTTCTGGCGCGCCTGGAAGACGTCGACGAGGTGGTTCACGACGTGCGACATATCGACGATCGTGCGCATGACCGGCTTACCGTCGGCGTCGAGGACCTCTTTGCCCGTCTCCGGATCGATCGTAACTTCCGTCGTTTTCCAGCTTTCTTCGATATCTTCGAGCCCTACGACCGCGCTCGCTTCGCCCGCGACCGCGGCGCCGTACGCGAGCCACGCGGCCGCGCGGCCCATGAGCTGGCAAACGAAGCCCGCCCCCGCCGCCTGACTGTCGGCGAGAAGGTTACGGAGCTCTTTCGCGAGCATTTCAACGGCGCTGAAATATCCGAACGTGAACGGAATGCCTTCGTAGTCGTTGTCGATCGTCTTGGGAAGGTGGACGACCTTAATGCGTTTGGCGTCGGCCGGCTTGCGGTCCATATAGAGCTTGAATTTCGCGGCGGTCGTCAGGGTGTCGTCGCCGCCGATGGAGACGAGCGCGTCGATTCCGAGCGAGCAGAGAGCCTGATAGACGGTTTCCATGGGCGCGAGCTTTTCCGGATCTTCCAGGTCGGCGGGCGTCTTGAGCGCCTTGCCCGGATTCGCGCGCGCGGTGCCGATGCAGATGCCCTGCTGCGTGCGGAGACCGTCGAAGACGATCTTATCGAGGCGGACGTAGTCCTTGCCTTCTTCAAGGACGTCGCCTTCTTTGTATTCGACCAAGTGCGAGTAGCCGTTGAGCATGCCGTAAACTTCAACGCCGGCGCGCGCGAAGCACAGAGCCGCGCCGCCGATAACGGCGTTCGCCGCGGGCGCGGGGCCGCCGGAGAAGAGAATAGCTACTTTTTTGACGTCAGTATTCGGTCGCGAAGGACTGGTTAGCGACGACATATCAACCTTCTTTCGTAAGAATGTAAAGTGATGTTAACGCGCTGACCGCGCGAATTAAACGTGTTTCTGAACGAACGCGGCGCGCGCGTTTTGCGCGGCGTTGCGCCGACGCGGCCCGGAAAGAGTTCGGCCAGACGCCGGTTGAGGCAGTCGTACAGAAGCCAGATGCCGTAGGCGCTTGGATGGTGGTCGGCGTCGAAGAAGACCTCGTGTCCCGCCGCGTAGGCGGCCTCGAAATCGCCGCCGGGGAAGAGGACGTCGTCGCGCGCCGGGGAGTCGGCGAGAGCCTGGCGGATCTGCGCGCCCACATTTTGCCCGCGGTGCTTCCGGAGGGCCGGATACATCTCCTGCCAGCGGACCTGGGCCTTGAGGGGCGCGGGCATGCCGT